>CAKRFH010000010.1:0-39132 GCA_934320555.1 uncultured Roseburia sp. | reverse complement strand
ATGACCTATTTCTATACGAAATATCTGGGCTTAGACGAGGGATTGGCAAGTATTGTCTGGATGATTTTTGCTGCCTGGAATGCCCTGAATGATCCGCTGTTTGGCTATATTTCAGACCGGACGAAATCGAAACTGGGGCGGAGGATTCCCTATATCCGCTATGGAGCGCTGCTGTATGGACTGATTTTTATCCTGAGCTGGTTTTTGTGGCCTTTTGGAGGCAGCCAGATGGCACTTTTTGCGCAGATGCTGCTGTCACTTTTCTTTTTTGATACCTTTTATACTGCGATTGCCACTTCTTTATATGTGCTTCCTTATACGATGGCGGAGAGCAATCAGGCAAGAAGCGGTATTTTTGTCTGGAAGATCTTTTTCTCGCTCCTGTCGCTGGGGGCACCGCTTGTCCTCTTTCCACTGGTGAGACCGGATGTGGGGGAGAGCGCAGGGCGTTTTCAGGCGATTATGATCTTACTTGGCGTGGTTACGACTCTGGTGATCTTCTTTTCTACATTTTTTTATAAGGAGAAATATACTTCCGATGCCACGGATGCCCCAAGATTGTGGGAGTCAATCTGCCAGTGTCTGAAAAACAGGGCATTTCTGGTGTATGAAGTCATCAGCTTTACCGTCATTTTCGTGCAGACGATTCTGATGCAGGGAGTGATCTATTATTTTGATGAGTTCACTGTCCCAATGTCACTCGCTTATGCAAGTCTTGGGGTAGGTGCCGTGTGTGGAATCCTTCTCTGGATGAAGAGCATGGGAAAGGTCGGAGTTGCCAGATGTATCACGATGATGAGCCTGGCGTTTGCAGCAGGTGCACTTTTAGTCATTTTTGCCGGACAATATGTGATACCTGCCATGATCGCATTTTTTATCATCGGTCTGGGCTTTTCCGGCGGCATGTATCTGGTACCGCTGATGAATGGCGAGGTAATTGATTATGATGAAGCGAAGACCGGATTCCGGCGGGAAGGCATGTACGCCGGTGTGAACAGCCTGATTACAAAACCGGCGATCAGCTTTGCCAATGCAGCGTTTGTTATGATGATCGGATGGTTTGGTTATGACAATGCTGTAAAAGCCGGGGCACAGGATGCCATGGCAAAGTTCGGCGTGAAGGTAGCGTGGATGGCATTGCCGGCATTGCTTTTTATCCTTTCTGCGATAGCAATGAAGGCATATCCTCTGGCAGGAAAGGAATGGGAGAAGATGAAAGAGGAATTGAGCCGGAAGCATGAAGCCCGGGGGAAACAGTAACTTTGACAGCGAATGGAAGATATGATATGTTCTTAAAACATAAGAGAAAAGAAAGAACAGGAAAAAAATGTTAGAAAATTATGATATAAAACAACTGACAGATCCTCTTCTCACCTGGTTTGGAGAACATGCCCGTGTCCTTCCGTGGCGGGAGGAGCCGACACCTTACCGGGTGTGGGTGTCGGAAATTATGTTACAGCAGACGAGAGTGGAGGCGGTGAAGCCTTACTTTGAGCGATTTATGGAACGGCTTCCGGATGTGGCGGCACTTGCGGCGTGTCCGGAGGACGAGCTGATGAAGCTCTGGGAAGGGCTTGGTTATTACAACCGGGTGCGGAATATGCAGAAAGCTGCCATCACAGTGATGGAGGAATATGGCGGGACGATTCCGGCAGATTACGGGAAGCTGTTATCGTTGAAAGGAATCGGAAGCTATACGGCCGGGGCGATCGCGTCGATAGCTTATGGAATCCCGGTTCCGGCAGTGGATGGAAATGTGTTCCGGGTGCTGACAAGAGTGTCGGCAGATAACCATGACATTTTAAAACCGGCATTCCGGAAACAGGTAGAAGGACAGCTTCGGGAAGCGATGGAAGGAATGAAGCAGCCGGGAGCGTTCAACCAGGCACTGATGGAGCTTGGAGCTACAGTCTGTGTGCCAAACGGGGCTCCGCTCTGCGCGGAATGTCCATGGAAGGAGCTCTGTGAGGCGAAAAAGACGGGGGAGGAGCTGTCCTACCCGGTGAAGACGAAGGCGAAGGAACGGAGAGTGGAGGAGCGCACGGTTCTCGTGTTAAGAGATGATGAGAAGGTCGCGATCCGCAAAAGACCGCAGAAAGGTCTTCTGGCAGGACTTTATGAGCTCCCAAATGTGGAAGGGCATTATACGAAAGAAGAGATCATCGGAATGGTGAAGGAGATGGGACTTACCCCGATCCGCGTGAAGAAGTTAGACGATGCGAAGCACATTTTTTCCCATATTGAATGGAAAATGGAAGGTTATGCAGTGCTTGTCGAGGAGGCAGGTTTTCGGGAGGATGCAGAAGAGACAGAGAACAAAGACGGGCTGATTTTTGTCGATGCGAAGAGCTCACAGGAACGATATGCGATTCCTTCTGCATTTGCTGCGTATGCGAAATATATGAACATCCGGCTTGGAAACGGGCGGTTTGAAAAAGAGGAATAGTGGATAAAAAAGAGGGAGCCGGTGATAAACACCGGCTTTTCATATGAAAAAGATTGTGTATGGAAAGTGAGATGACTCACTGTTTTCTGGGAGGAACCTTGCTTATTTCTAAACAAGGCAACCTGGATCTGTTTCCAGGTATGAAAAAAAGTTCTATGAAAAAGTTTCTTGTTACCTTAACTTTATGATAAAAATATAAAAGAAAAATGTGTCTTTCGTATGAGAGGTTTGTGAGATTTCTGTTAATAAAATATGAACAAAAATTTCACAAAGTCCGGAAACCGTTATTCTTTAGCTCATCTTAAGAAAAAATCAATTGGATTGACCGTGCAAATTGTGTATAATGAGACTGTATGGTTATGAAAACAGAAAGTATGAGGATAAATTATGAAGTTACTTACATTTGCAATACCGTCTTACAATTCACAGGATTATATGGAACACTGCATTGAGTCATTGCTCCCGGGCGGGGAAGATGTGGAGATCCTGATCGTGGATGATGGGTCAAAGGACAACACGGCAGAGATCGCAGATTCCTATGAGAGAAAGTATCCGGGAATCGTGCGTGCCATTCATCAGGAGAACGGTGGACATGGTGAGGCAGTGAATGCAGGAATCCGCAATGCGACAGGACTGTTTTTCAAAGTCGTGGACAGCGATGACTGGGTGGATTATGAGGCGTATATGAAAGTGTTGGCTAAGCTGAGAGAATTGGCAGGCGGAGATACGGTCCTCGATATGTTTATCGCCAATTATGTCTATGAAAAAGAAGGCGCGAAGCATAAGAAAGTGATGCGTTACAGCACACTCCCACAGGATAAGGTATTTACATGGAATGAGGCAGGAAGATTCCACAAGGGACAGTATATTCTGATGCATTCCGTTATTTACCGGACACAGCTGCTCCGGGAATGTGGATTAGAGCTTCCGAAGCACACATTCTATGTGGATAACATTTATGTATACAAGCCTCTTCCAAGCGTAAAGCATATGTATTATATGGATGTTGATTTCTACCGGTATTTTATCGGAAGAGACGACCAGTCTGTCAACGAGAAGGTCATGATCAGCCGGATTGACCAGCAGATTAAGGTCAACAAGATTATGGTGGATGCGTTCGATCTCTGGAAGATCCCGAATGCGAGGCTGCGCCATTATATGTTCAATTATCTTGAGATTATTACAGTGGTATCGACCGTTATGCTGATCCGCTCCGGCACAGAGGAGAACTTAGAGAAGAAGCGTGAACTGTGGAGATATATTAAGGATCATGACATCCGCCTGTTCCATCATTTGAGAAATGGAATTATGGGAAGTGCCATGAACCTGCCGGGAAGGGGCGGAAGAAAGATTTCCATTGCTGCCTATAAGATCTCCCAGAAGGTCATCGGATTTAACTAGAGCATTTACGGAAAAGAGGAAGAAGCATGCAGATACGTCCAGCAAGGCGGGAAGATCTTCCAGCCATGGAAGCAATCTATGAACAGGCGAAGAAATTTATGCGGGAGACCGGGAACCCGAACCAGTGGAACGGAAGCTATCCGGAAGAGGGACTCCTGTTGTGCGATATGGAACATGGAAACAGCTATATCGTGGAGGAGAACGGACAGGTGATCGGAACCTTTGCCTTTATCAAAGGGGAGGATCCAACATACCGGGTCATTGAAGATGGCATGTGGATGAAGGAGGAACCATACGGAACGGTTCACAGGCTTGCATCTGCAACGGGAACGCACGGTGTTGCGGCGGCATGCTTTGCATGGTGCAGGGTGCAGTGTGAAAACGGAAGCGGGATTGCAGGGCTTCGGGCAGATACCCATGCAGACAACCGCGTGATGCAGCATGTGTTAGAGAAGAACGGATTTGTACGATGCGGGATCATTCATCTAGAGAACGGGGATCCGAGAATCGCTTACCAGTATGTGCGGCCGGAGCAGAAAAACCAGCCGGAACCGGACCGGGGCTTTGGCATCGCATCGTTAGTGCTTGGAATCATTTCCCTTGTCTTTTTCTTTGCAACGTTAAATATCCCGCTTGCGGTCCTTGCGATCGCGCTCGGCGTGGTACAGCTTGGAAAGAAGCAGCCGAAGGGGATGGCAATTGCCGGAATCATCACAGGGGATCTCGCTATCTTTTTCACGATCCTTATGTGGCTTCTGATTTTCCTGTTTCACTCAGTAAGCGGATCCGTACAGAGCGAATCATACAGCCCTTACGATTACGGTTACTACGATCAGTATGACCGGTACGGTTATGATGGCGGATCCAGATATTACGGGCAGGCTCCGAACGGTATCAGCCAGGAGTACTATCAGGGCTACCTTGACGGGTATTATGATGCGTATTCGAATTACCGTCAGTAGAGGAATAAACGGGACGTTTCCGGCATAGATTGTTCCAAGCGAGAAGACGGCGGGGACGGTATGGCGGATGCGTGGGACAATAGACAGAGAGAAGAACAAGAAAGCAGCAGGGTTCCTGTTGCTTTTTTTGAGCATATGTGTCATGGGAATGGTCTGGTACAGGGAAGAGGCATGGCAGACGATGGGGAAAGCAGAAGAGGTAAAAAAGGTGGCGCTGACCTTTGATGACGGTCCGAACCCGGATTATACCGGGATGCTGTTGGACGGCCTGCGGGAACGGAATACTGTGGCAACTTTTTTTCTGCTTGGGGCGGAATGTGAGAAGTACCCGGAGCTTGTGAAAAAAATAGCAGAGGATGGGCATCTGATCGGTGTGCATGCGTATGAGCATGTGAACCTGGCGAATCTGACGGATGAGGCGGCGGTAAGGCAGGTGGATGAGACAAACCGGATTTTACATGAGCTGACGGGAATATATGCAGAGTATATCAGGCCACCGTATGGCTGTTGGAAATGTAATCTTGATTATAAGACGACGATGATCGAGGTGCTCTGGGATGTGGATCCCCTCGACTGGAAGACGGACAACGCGGATGTGATTGCAGAGCGGGTGGTTTCCGATGTGGAGGAAAATGATATCATACTGCTCCACGATGCATCGGAGTCCTCGGTACTGGCGGCGTTTCAGATTGTGGACAGACTGCGGGAGGAAGGCTATACGTTCGTGACAGTGGAAGAACTGCTGTTAGAGTAGAATGCTCGACAGGCAGTGGGAGAAATGCTATAATGTGACTGCTGCCTGGACCTCTTTTTATGCAATAAGCAGGAACGGCAGTGGAAAAGAACAGAAAAATCATGCACAATGTAGAATTTGAACATTTGTACTTGTAAAAACGGGATAAATCATGTAAGGTAATGAAGACAGTGAAATTTTATAAAACGAATCTGTCATATTGAGAGCCAAAAGAAGAATAAATGACAGAAAAAGTTCCTGTAAATGCAAGTGCGAAATGAAAATAATTCAAAATGAGCAAATGTCCGCGTGCTGCGGACGCGATGTACAAGCAAAGGCAGGGGGTTACATGGATTTATTCGATTATATGAGAGAACAGAACCAGGAAAAGGAATCACCGTTAGCATCGAGGCTCCGTCCTACCACATTAGACGAGATGGTGGGACAGCAGCATATTATAGGAAAAGATAAGCTTTTGTACCGTGCAATCAAGGCGGACAAATTAAGCTCAATCATTTTATACGGACCTCCGGGAACCGGAAAGACGACGTTGGCGAAGGTGATCGCGAACACGACAAGTGCCGAGTTTCTCCAGATCAATGCAACTTCCGCAGGGAAGAAGGATATGGAGGATGTGATCGCCCAGGCGAAGAATAACCAGGGAATGTACGGGAAGAAAACGATCCTGTTCATCGACGAGATTCACCGCTTCAACAAGGGGCAGCAGGACTATCTGCTTCCTTATGTGGAGGACGGAACGGTCATTTTGATCGGGGCGACAACGGAGAATCCGTATTTTGAGGTGAATGGGGCGCTTCTGTCACGGTCGATTATTTTCGAGCTGCGCAACCTGTCCACGGAGGATATCAAGACGCTCATTTTAAGGGCGGTCAATGATTCCGAGAAAGGCATGGGAGCATACCACGCGGTCATTGATGAGGATGCGTTAGAGTTCCTTGCGGATGTGGCAAACGGTGATGCGAGGGCGGCATTGACGGCGATCGAGCTGGGTATCCTCACGACAGAGCGGAGTGAGGACGGAAAGATCCATATCACGTTGGAGGTTGCGAGTGAGTGTATCCAGAAGCGTGTGGTGCGTTATGACAAGACAGGGGACAATCATTATGATACGATCTCCGCGTTTATCAAGAGCATGAGGGGATCCGATCCGGATGCGGCGGTTTACTATCTGGCGCGCATGCTCTATGCAGGTGAGGATATTAAGTTTATCGCGCGCAGGATCATGATCTGTGCGGCGGAGGATGTGAGCAATGCGGATCCGATGGCACTGGTTGTGGCGACTTCAGCGGCACAGGCGGTGGAGCGCATCGGGATGCCGGAAGCCCAGATTATTCTGTCACAGGCAGTCACTTACGTGGCGAGCGCACCAAAGAGTAATTCTGCGGTGAATGCGATCTCAGCGGCGATGGATGTCGTGAAGAACACGAAGACAGCACCGATCCCGGTACATTTGCAGGATGCACATTATAAGTCGTCGGGCAAGCTTGGGCACGGTCTGGGATATCAGTATGCACATGATTTCCCGAACCATTATGTAGAGCAGCAGTATCTGCCGGACGGACTGACGGAGGAGCAGTTCTATATCCCGGGGGAGAATGGCTATGAGAAGAATATCAGGGAGTACTTTTACAAAATAAAAGGAAAAGTATACCCAAAAGATTAAGATCAGGTAAGAACCGGGAAGTCTGTAAAAGGGCAGACCGGCTGCAATAGATAAGGAAATTACAAGGAGGATTTAGATTGATGAAAGCTTACAGTGAAATGACAAAGGAAGAGCTGTTACAGGAAAAGGAGAGCCTTGAGGCGGAATACAAGAAGTTCCAGCAGAGAGGGTTAAAGCTCGATATGTCCAGAGGAAAGCCATCCCAGGAGCAGTTAGATCTGTCTATGGGAATGATGGATGTGCTCTCTTCAAAGTCAGATTTAACCTGTGATGACGGGACAGACTGCAGGAACTACGGTGTGTTAGACGGAATCTCCGAGGCAAAGGAACTGATCGGTGATATGATCGAGTGCAATCCGGAGAACATTATGATTTACGGAAATTCCAGCTTAAATATTATGTACGATACCATTTCACGTTCCATGACACACGGTGTGATGGGAAATACTCCTTGGTGCAAATTAGATAAAGTAAAGTTCTTATGTCCGGTTCCGGGATATGACAGACACTTCGCAATCACCGAATATTTCGGCATTGAGATGATCAATGTGCCGATGCTTCCGACTGGTCCGGATATGGATATGGTGGAAAAATTAGTCAGCGAGGATGAGGCGATCAAGGGTATCTGGTGCGTTCCGAAATACTCCAATCCACAGGGAATCACCTATTCTGATGAGACTGTAAGACGTTTCGCAAGATTGAAACCTGCAGCAAAAGATTTCCGAATCTACTGGGATAATGCATACTGTGTCCATCACCTTTATGACATCAACCAGGATCATCTGATCGAGATCTTAAAAGAGTGTAAGAGAGCCGGCAATCCGGATATGGTATACAAGTTCTGCTCCACCAGCAAGATCAGCTTCCCGGGATCCGGTGTGGCAGCGATCGCAACTTCCGCTAATAATATGGAAGATATTAAGAAACAGCTCAAGATCCAGACAATTGGACACGACAAAGTAAATCAGCTGCGCCATGTCCGTTTCTTTAAGGACATTCATGGTATCACAGAGCATATGAGAAAGCATGCGGACATCCTCCGTCCGAAGTTCGAGATGATCACCGATACCTTCGAAAGGGAGCTTGGCGGTCTGGATGTCGGCAACTGGTACAGCCCGAAGGGTGGATACTTCATCACATACGAGACACTCGAGGGATGTGCGAAGAACGTTGTGGCAAAAGCAAAGAAGGCTGGCGTTATCATGACACCGGCAGGGGCACCGTTCCCATATGGAAAAGACCCGAAAGACAGTGTGATCCGTATCGCACCTTCCTATCCATCTTTAGAGGATTTGAAAGTTGCAACCGAGATCTTCGTTGTGTGCGTAAAGCTTGCAAGCCTGGAAAAATTACTGGCAGAAGCATAACATAATTGAGAAAAAGGAACTGTTACGGCAGTTCCTTTTTTGTTGACCTTTTTTTTGTTAGATGTTAAAATACATATTGTATACAAAAAACAAGAAAAAAACAAAATAATAAGTTCTATTTTCAATACAATATAATGGGGCATAGTAAGGAGAGCAACCAATGAAGGATATTTCAGTAAAAGCATTGGCGAAAATCAATCTGGGACTGGATGTTGTCCGCAGGAGAGAGGACGGCTATCATGAAGTCCGCATGATTATGCAGACGATACATCTGTTTGACCGGTTAGAGATCAGTAAGAACACATCCGGGCAGATCACGATGGAGACGAATCTGGCTTTTCTGCCGACGAACGAGAACAATCTTGTATACAAGGCAGCGAAGCTTCTGACGGATGAATTTGGAATCAAAGATGGCGTGCATGTGTGGCTGCACAAGCACATTCCGGTGGCTGCCGGGATGGCGGGCGGAAGCACGGATGCAGCAGCGGTTTTATATGGAATGAACCGGATCTTCGATCTGGGACTTTCGAAGGAAGAACTGATGGAGCGCGGTGTGAAGATCGGTGCGGATGTGCCGTATTGTGTGATGCGCGGAACAGCCCTTGCAGAGGGGATCGGGGAGAAGCTGACAAAGCTGCCTCCGATGGTGAAATGTCCGGTCCTGATCGCAAAGCCGCAGATCAATGTTTCCACAAAGTTCGTATATGAGAACTTAAAGCTAGATGCGGACACCGAGCATCCGGATATCGACAGGCTTGTCGCAGACATCCGGGAGAAGAATCTGACAAAGATTGCAGCGGATATGGGAAATGTGCTTGAGACCGTGACAATCCCTGCCTATCCGGTCATTGCAGATATTAAGGAAAATATGCTGCAGAACGGTGCCGTTAATGCTATGATGAGCGGAAGCGGTCCTACGGTATTCGGTCTTTTCGAGAAGGAGGCAGATGCCGTGCAGGCGTATGAGGCAATGAAGCGTTCCGGGCTTGCGAAGCAGATATACCTGACAAGTATTTATAATAATGCGAGGAAGTAGGGAGATATCAGCCGAAAACCGCAAATAGAGAAGGAAAGGTTTGGGAGAAACAGAAATGACAGACGATTTGACATTGAATATGGACGCGTACCTTCCACTGCGTGACGTTGTGTTCAATACGTTAAGGGAGGCGATTTTAAAAGGCGAGTTAAAGCCGGGAGAGCGTCTGATGGAGCTGCAGCTCGCAGCGAAGCTTGGTGTCAGCAGAACGCCGATCCGTGAGGCAATCCGTATGCTAGAGCAGGAAGGACTCGCAGTGACCATCCCGCGGAAAGGCGCGGAAGTAGCCAGAATGACCGAGAAAGATATGGAGGATGTCCTCCAGATCCGCGAAGCACTCGATGAGCTTGCAGCCAGAATCGCATGCGAGCAGATCACCGCGGAGCAGCTTGCAGAGTTAAGAGAGACCATGCATGAGTTCGAGGAATCGACTAAGACTGCCAATGTAAAGAAAATAGCTGAGGCCGATGTCCGTTTTCACGACATCATCTACCAGTCCACCGGCAACCCGAAGCTTGTGAACATGTTAAACAATCTCCGGGAGCAAATGTACCGCTACCGCGTAGAATACCTCAAAGACGAAAGCAACTATCCGACCCTCATGCAGGAGCACAAAGCAATTGTGGAAGGTCTCACCTTAAAAAACAAGCAAAAAGTAACCGAAACCATGAAATGCCACGTAGGCAACCAGGCTGTAGCAGTCAAAGCCATGATCCGCGAGCAGGAGAACGCATAACCTGCGGAACACGCTGCAGAAGGATCATCCCGGCGAAAATGTTTCGGGTTATATGCATGATCAAAATAAATATGGACATACTGAAAGAAGGATAAATCGAAAGATTTACCCTTCTTTTTTGCATGACACTCACCAGTCTGTTTTGCACATCTCCGTTTTCCGGTCAGCGAAACGGAACTATGCGAAACAAAACATAAACCGTGATAAAACTGATGTAACAGTTAATATTACAATATTATTTCAGCAGCAAATTGCCAGCAACCAGCGAAACTCGTCCATAACCTGCCGAAAGATTGGGAAGCTGGGGTGTGCCGGGTGAAGACCTTGGGGAGCCGCCGGTACTTAGGTCGCAGCCACGGCTATCAGGTCATGGCTTGCCAGGATCCTGATAGCCGTGGCTGCAACCTTAGTACCGCTGCGAGCGACACGGAGCGGGAGCGTGTCTTCACCCGGCGCACCCCAGCTTCCCAATCTCCCACAGCCTAAATCCGAGTTTCGCGTCCCTCATCCCAATTCAATGAAAGGAAAAAGAAAGCATGGACAACAACGAAAAAGTTTCGCCAATCCTGGCGCAAAACATCGCCTCCATGGAGCACTATTTCCGCGACTGCGCCGACATCAAGAAAAAACATCTCACGCTAGGAAAAGACGCCGCCACTGCCTGCTACCTTACATTCATCGAGGTGTCTGTCGACATGGGGACCGCCGCGCTCGGGGAGACACTCAAATACTTAAACAGCCTCTCAAAACAGGAAATACAACAGGTTCTCGCACAAAATGCCATCGGCATCACGGACGCGACCTACTTCGATACGATCCAGGACGCAGTGAACGGGCTTCTCACCGGTGAGGCAATCCTCTTTGTGGATGGCTTCTCCAAAGCAGTCAAAATCCCGGATGACGGCTATCCGAACATGGGGATCACCGAGGCGGATTCTGAGAAAGTGATCCGCGGGTCAAACGAGGGCTTCTGTGATTCCGTCAAACAGAACGCAGCCCTCATCCGCAAGCGTGTCCGCTCCCCAAAAGTGAAAGTGCGGGAACTGAAGGAGGGCGTGCGCTCCAATACAAACGTGTATTTAGTCTATATGGAAGACCTCGCAGATCCGGGACTTTTGTCTGAGATTGAGCGGAGGATGGGACGGTTTGAAATTGACGGGGTATTAGACAGCGGCATCTTAGAGCAGCTCGCGGAAGAGACGTGGTACTCCCCGTTTCCACAGTTCCAGACGACACAGAGACCGGACCGTGCGGCAATGTCCATCTTAGAGGGGCGTGTGGTCGTGCTCACGGACAACTCACCGACCGGGCTTATACTGCCGACCGATTACAATTCCTTCATCCGCACGAGTGATGACTACTACAGCCGGTTTGAGGTGGCAACTCTTGGGAGAATCCTGCGGTATCTGGCATCTTTTTTTGCGATGACACTGCCAGGGCTTTATCTGGCGGTGACCAACTTCCACACGCAGATTCTGCCGACCACCCTGTTATTGTCTTTTGCAAAGGCGAGGGAGGGTGTCCCGTTTCCGGCAGTGGAGGAGGTGCTTCTGATGGAGGCATCTTTCGAACTGCTCCGGGAGGCGGGAGTGAGGCTTCCGGGGGCAATGGGAAATACGATCGGGATCGTGGGAGGACTGATTATCGGGCAGGCAGCGGTGGAGGCGAACCTTGTGAGTCCGATTGTGGTGATCGTGGTCTCCTTCACAGCACTGTGTTCCTTTGCCATCCCGAACGAGGAATTCGCGGCGGCGTTTAGGCTGTTAAAATTTGCGATGATCGGTATCTGCGCCTGGCTAGGCTTTTATGGCATGCTGCTCGGACTTCTTGCGGTGCTCATTCACCTGGCAGGACTTAAGAGCTTCGGAATTCCGTATCTGATGCCGCTTGCGGGCGCAGATTTAAACCACTATGAGGATGAAAAAGATTTCATTGTGCGGGCACCGTTAAGAAAGCTCTGGAAGCGTCCGATATACGCGAATCCGAACGAGAAAGTGAAGCTGCGCTGGAAGGGAAGAAAGGGGGAGGAAGATGTTCGCGGAAAATAGTCAGATATCTGGCAGGCAGGCATTCCGGCTTCTGTCCTATGACCTGCTTGGAACAGGGACGCTTCTTCTGCCGCAGCTGTTAGCTGTACGGACGGGGCAGGACGGGATCTTTAGCATTGCCCTGGCAGTGGCAGCCGGGCTGCTGTTTCTTGCGGTATTAAAGGAGCTGTTAAAAAATATGAAGGGCAGCTATGCAGATTACCTGAAAGAACAGCTTCCGGGGTGGTTAGCGCATGGGATACTGGCGCTTTACGTAGGGTGGTTTCTTCTGGTGGCAGGGTATACGGCGTATCTGTTTTCCGAGCTTGTCGCGGCACAGCTTGTGGAAGGGATTGGGGTTCCGTTTGTCCTGTTTTCCATTTTGCTCCTCTGCTTTTACGGGATGATGGGCGGCATCGAAGGGCGGGCGCGCGTATATGAGATTCTGTTCTGGATCCTTCTCATTCCGTTTGGCATAATGGTTGTGTCGGCGTGGAAGCAGTTGGATATAGATTATTGGTGTCCGGTGGCGGAACGTTCATTTGGAGCAGTCGGAAGCGGCAGCCTGCAAATTTTTTTCTTTGAATCCATTTTGTTTCTGGTGCTCTTTTTGCAGGAGTTTGTCAGGGATGGAAAGGATACTGTATACAAAAATGCGAAGCGTGCGCTGCTCCTTTTTGGCATTCTGCTCGCCGTCTTATATCTGACGCTGGAAGGAATGTTTGGAAGCACTATGCTCTCCGGCATGCGGTTTGCGGCGGTTACGATGATGAGCAGTGTGCAGATCAGTGGAGGGTTTCTGAAACGGACGGACGCGTTTATGCTCGGGTTCTGGTTTTTCACACTTTATGCACTGTTAAGCAGCATGGTGTTCTATGCGGGAAATCTGATCGGACGTGTCAGAAAGACAGAAAAAAAGCTTCTGTATGTGATCGTGCTTGTGCCGGTATATCTTCTGGCGTTCGCGTTTTACCGGGTGGAAGCATGCAGGCAGCTGATGGAAAACGTTATCTGGAAAGCCGGCATAGTGTTTGTTGTGCTTGTTCCGGTGCTTCTCTTCCTAAAGAGCAGATGGATGCAGCAGACACAGAAAAAGAGGAGGGCAGGAGCACTTGCACTTGTCTTTCTCAGTTCCATGCTGCTATTAGAAGGCTGTAAGAGTACAGAACTTGAAGACCGGGAATTTCCGGTGCTGCTGGCAGTGGAGGACAAGGAAGATTTCGAGCGTGCCTGGCTTGACTACAAACAGTCAGGTAATAAGAGGAAGGATTATAATCATCTGAAGGTGGTGCTGATCGAGCAGTCCTTTTTCGAGAATGAAAAGAAACTCGACCGGATGCTTGACATGTTAGAGGGCGAGCGCGAGGTGCCGTGGAATGCCTATGTGCTTGTCACGGACAGCTGTGAGGCACTGCAGAAGGCAGGGGAAGAGCTTTCCATACCGTTTGGCGAATATTTAGAACAAATGCTCGAAAACACATCCCCGGTGGAGCAGGGAAAGCTTCCGACACTTGGCATGCTCTATAAGGAGCGGAAAAACCGCATGGAAACACTTTTTCTTCCTTATGTGAAAGTCTGGGAGAAAGAGCCTGCGGTTGTAGCATACGAGGTGTGGAAACGGGGCGTGGCAGCGGGCATGGTCGATACGGACATGGCACTTGCCTCATATCTGATCCAGAATGCACTGAACCAGGAGACACTGCTCCTTTCCGGAAATTATTATGTGCAGCTTAATAAGCCGTCGTGTGAACTTTGCTTTGACGAGCGGACAGACGGCACCGGACGCAGCACAAAAGAAGTCTGTGTCCGGGTGCGGGGCGAGGGCAGGCTCTTAGACGGCATAGTTGGGCAGGATGCGATGACAGCGGAAGAAGTGCTAAACAAAAGGCTGGAAGAGTATCTGAAAGAGACGGCGGACCGGGCGCTGGATGAAGGGCTGGATCTGACGAACAGCTTTAAAAAGCTCGGAGGCTACCAAAGGGATTGGTACGAGGTGTACAAAGATGCACCGGCATCTTATGAGCGGGACATTGCAATTGTATTTTCCGCAGAGATTTTATGGAAAAACGATTAAGACAGGAAAAAAATGGAAATCATCTTATCAGGATTTAAAGGAAGGATGGGATAAGATGAGAAAAAAAATTCTGACCGGCGTGCTGCTTGCAGGGACAGCCGCGGTGACACTGATCTCCGGTATTTTGTATACAAACGGGCGAAATATACAGCAGAAGCTAGCGGACAAGGTGCTGCGTTTCCATGTGCTTGCAAACAGTGACAGCAAAGCGGACCAGCAGTTAAAATATCAGGTGCGGGATGCCGTGGGCTGTTATTTGCAAAAAGAACTCGGGACGGCGGACAGCAGGGAGGAGAGTGAACAGCTCATCACAGGACAGTTAGAACAGATCCAGGAGATCGCGGAGGAGACGGTGAAAGAAAATGGTTATTCCTACAGCGTGAGGGCAGAGCTTGAGGAGACAGCCTTCCCGGTAAAAAGCTATGGGAGCTTTACTTTCCCGCCCGGAACCTATGAGGCACTGCGCGTTGTGATCGGGGAGGGGGAAGGTCACAACTGGTGGTGTGTGCTCTATCCGAATCTCTGCTTTGAGGGCAGTCTGTATGAGATTTCAGAGGAAAAAGATGCAGGGATACTTCGGGAAGTACTGTCGGAGGAAGAGCTTCAGTCAGTGTTAAAGAGTGGCAATTACAAAATTCAGTGCAAATATTTCACGTTTTTAAATCCATATCTGGAAAAACTGACCGAATGATGTTATACTATAGGGCACTATGGAAAGGAAAGGATCTGACAGAAATGACAAAAGATGTCCTTGTAAAGATCAGCGGTCTTCAGTTTGAGGAACAGGAAGAAAATGAGCCGGTTGAGATTATCACGACCGGAAATTATTATAAGAAAAACGGAAAGCACTACATTCTCTACGATGAAGTGCAGGAAGGCTGTGACGATGTGACAAAGAGCATGATCAAAGTGAATGATGAATTCATGGATGTCACAAAGCGCGGAACAACCAATGTACATATGATGTTTGAGAAGAACAAGAAGAATATGTCCTATTATAATACACCGTTTGGCAGCCTGCTTGTCGGGATCAACGCGAAGGATGTGCGGGTGAACGAGACGGAGGAAGCCATCGACATTCAGGTGGACTATGACCTCGAGGTCAACTATGAGCATATGGCAAAGTGCACGATTAATATGAACATTCTGCCGCGTGACACCACGAATTTTTCCATCTAAAAGGGCATAAAAAACCGGACAGCTGATATGGCATGTCCGGTTTTTCTTTTGCTTATTTCTTTTTGGATGCTTTCTTGGCAGCTTTCTCGGCGTCAAGAGCTTTCTTCTCTTCGTTCAGCTCTTTGTTCGTCTTTGCAAGCTTTCTCTTTAACTTCGTTCTCCAGCTTACCTTGCCCTCCGGCTTCTCAAGTGGACCACGTACACCGGCAACCTTGGTGATGTAGATACCGCTCACAGTAGCCTTGACCTCTTTCTTGAGAGGAATCAGGTCGAAGCATGCATCGTCTGCGATCAGGGTCATGATCTTTGGTCCGACCTTTGCCTTTACGATTGGAAGCTTGGAACGGCGCATCATCTTCGGGGTCTGGTCTACAACTGCCTGTGGAAGACCGGCATCTTTTATGCGCATCCGCTTCTTATCGATGATCAGCATCGGAACGACCTGTGCGGTTGCTGCGATCTGGGCATCCTGTTCGTCTTTTCTCTTCTGGGCCTTCTTACCAAGAAAATATAAGACAACCATCGCAATGATTAATACGACTAGAATTACTAATAATACAATCGTTACAGGACTCACGATAAAAATCCTCCTCTAAAAATTAAATTCGGATTTTATTGTAGCATTGATTTTTGGAAAAAGCAATGTGATTTTGGGGAAATCCCTTTTATTTTGGGGAATTTTGTGATATGTTATAAAAGTTAGACGGCGAAAGAGAACCGTTTAGGATGAAAGAAAGGTAGAAAAGGTAAGACTAGATGAAAAAGAGAATTTTGGCACTCTTGCTTTGTGTGACAACAGCAGCCAGTCTGGTGGGCTGCGGAAGCAAAGATGGTGAGACTGCCGATGCAACAGAGACAGTAGAAGACACACAGACCGCAGAGCTGCTTCCGGCTGTAGATCTTGGAAAGTACGACCTGAAAGGGGAGGATTACGTGACACTGTGTGACTACAGTGCAATTCCTGTGACCATTACCGGAAATTATGATGTGACAGACGAGGATGTGCAGAATTATTTTGAACAGTTATTCGCGTACAGAGGACCGTTTTACACCGTGGATGATACAAAGACAACGGTAGAAGAAGGCGACATTGTCAATGTGGATTATGTCGGTAAATTAGACGGTGAGGCATTCCAGGGAGGAACCGCTGAGAGCCAGAACGTGGATGTATCCAACAACTCCGCAGCAGGCGGCTCAAGCAGTTACATTGAAGGTTTCACAGATGATCTGCTCGGTGCTTCTGTGGGAGACGTGATCGATTCACATGTAACGTTCCCTGAGAATTATTCTTCCAACACAGATCTCGCAGGAAAAGAAGTGGTATTCACCTTTACCGTGAATTCCATCCAGAAGGAGATCACCTTAGAGGACGTGGACGATGCGTTTGCTTCTGAGAATTTCGGTGTGGATACACTCGATGAGATGTATCAGCAGATCCGTGAGTATTTGGAGAATACCGCAGCACAGAATAAGACAAGCGATACTTATTCTGCAATCGAAGATTATCTGCTTGCAAACTGCACGATTGATGTGCCGGAAGATTATGTGGCAGATGTGATCGAAGCGATCCGTACTAACTTTATCAACAATTACTGTGGTGGGGATGAGTCCAAGATGGAGGATACCGCTGTTTCTTACGGGTATGATTCCCTGGACGTACTCGAGAAGGAGTGGTCTGACGGTGTTACGAACAGTATTAAGTTAGAACTCGTTGTGAAAGCGATTGCAGCAGCCGAGAAGATCGAGATTGACGAAGACGAATTCACAAGCTATGTGGATACGATCGTCAGCAACAACGGTTACGGATCAGCGGATGCTTTGTACAGCAGCTATGGTTACGGGGATTCCGTATATGGGGAGAACCAGATCCGGGTGATTTATCTGGCACGTCTTGTGTTAGACAAGCTGAGTGAGACCGCAGTGATCACAGAGGCACCGGCTGAGGCGGCAGAGAGCACAGAATCTGTTGATACCACGGAAGCAGTGGAGACAACCGAACAGTAGGACAGGCAGAACAAGTCAGGAAAAACCGGGATCACCGGTAGAAAAGGGGATAAAAGATATGGATTTAGTAAATGTAAGGGATTTATTCCGCAAACAGGGCGAGTACGCAGACCAGACTGTCACGATCGGCGGCTGGGTGAGAAACATCCGTAATTCCAAGAACTTTGGATTTATCGTGGTAAACGACGGAACTTTTTTTGAGCCGGTTCAGGTCGTATATTCTGATACGTTAGAGAACTTCGCAGAAGTGGAGAAGTTAAATGTCGGCGCAGCAATTATCGTAACCGGAAAAGTAGTAGCAACACCGGGTGCCAAGCAGCCGTTTGAGATCCAGGCAGAGCAGGTAGAGGTAGAGGGACCATCCACACCGGATTACCCGCTTCAGAAGAAGAAGCACAGCTTCGAGTATTTAAGAACAATCTCCCACTTAAGACCGAGAACGAACACGTTCGAGGCAGTGTTCCGTGTGCGTTCCCTGTGTGCTTATGCGATCCACAAGTTCTTCCAGGAGAGAGACTTCGTTTATGTACACACACCACTGATCACTGGAAGTGACTGTGAGGGTGCCGGAGAGATGTTCCAGGTAACAACACTTGATATGAATAATCTTCCGATGACAGAGGATGGCAAGGTAGATTTTGGCAAAGATTTCTTCAACAAGCCGACCAACCTTACCGTAAGCGGACAGTTAAACGGTGAGACATATGCGATGGCATTTAAGAACATCTATACGTTCGGACCGACCTTCCGTGCAGAGAACTCCAACACGACCAGACATGCAGCAGAGTTCTGGATGATCGAGCCGGAGATCGCGTTTGCAGATCTTGAGGATGACATGATGCTTGCAGAGAGCATGTTAAAATACGTCATTAACTATGTACTGGAGAACGCACCGGAAGAGATGGCATTCTTCAACAATTTTATCGACAAGGGTCTCTTAGAGAGATTACAGCATGTTGCAAATTCTGATTTCGCACGTGTTACTTACACAGAGGCGGTTGAAATCTTAGAGAAGAACAACGACAAGTTTGATTACAAAGTATCCTGGGGCTGTGACCTGCAGACCGAGCATGAGCGTTATCTGACCGAGCAGGTATTCAAGCGCCCGGTATTCGTAACGGATTATCCGAAGGAGATCAAGGCATTTTACATGAAGCTGAATCCAGATGGAAAGACCGTTGCAGCAGTGGACTGCCTCGTTCCGGGAATCGGAGAGATCATCGGAGGAAGCCAGAGAGAGGATGATTATGACAAGCTGTTAGGGCGGATCAAAGAGCTCGGTCTGAAAGAAGAGGACTACAGCTTCTATCTGGATCTCCGTAAATACGGCTCTGCAAGACATGCAGGCTTCGGTCTCGGATTTGAGAGATGTGTGATGTACTTAACCGGAATGTCCAACATCCGTGACGTCATCCCGTTCCCGAGAACTGTTAATAACTGTGAGTTATAGAAAAGGAGCTAAGCTATGAGATATATTCTGGAAAATGACATCTTAAGGGCTGAGATCGATTCATTAGGTGCAGAATTAAAATCAGTAAAAAGAAAATCAGACGAAAAAGAATATATGTGGTACGGCGACAAAAAGTACTGGGGAAGAACCTCCCCGGTACTGTTCCCTTTCGTGGGAAGCTGTAACGGTAAGGAGTACCGCTATGACGGAAAGACTTATCCGATCGGGCAGCACGGGTTTGCAAGGGATATGGAGTTTGCATTAGAGTCCCAGACCGCTGACAGCATCTGGTTTGCGCTTGCTGCAAATGAAGAGACACTGGCAAAATATCCGTTTGCGTTTGTGTTAAAGATCGGCTACCAGCTTGTGGAGAATGCATTGAAAGTGCTCTGGAAAGTTGAGAATACGGATCAGAAGGCGATGTATTTTTCCATCGGTGCGCATCCGGCATTCCTCTGCCCGTTCAACGGGGAAGCAGACAAGATCGGCTACGGGCTTCAGTTCGCAGGGCTTACCGAGGTTCATCACCACGGAAATACACCGGACACTGGGCTTGCCGTGATGGATGAGGATATCGTGATTCCGCTTACGGATGAGAAGGTGTACTTTACACCGGGATTTTTTGACCGCTGCACTTATATGGTGGAGGGAAAACAGACCGGAGAGGTATCCCTTGTGACACCGGACGGAACTCCTTATGTAACCGTAGATTTTGATACCCCGCTATTCGCCATCTGGTCACCGGAAGGCAAGAATGCACCGTTTGTGTGTATTGAGCCGTGGTATGGAAGATGTGATGAGGTTGGATTTGCCGGATCCTTAGAGGAGCGTGCTTACGGCAACACTTTACAGGCAGGGGAAGTATTCGAGAAGTCTTACAGCATCCGGTATCTGTAAGATGCCAAACCGGGCATCCGATCATAATCTGAGCCCATCAGGCATATAGATAGGATAGAACCGTGAAGCTGGATGGTGAAGGATGAAGGGAAAACCGGTAAAGGTACTGCTTGTGACAGAGTTTGTCATGTTTGTGGTGAGTGCAATACTGCTGCTTCTGTTAGCGCTGTTATTGTATAAGGCAGAGATTGGTGAAGCGGCTGTGAAGACGGGAGTCATCGTCATTTACATTTTAACAGGGATGACAGGCGGCATCCTGATCGGAAAGCAGAGGAAGGAGCGAAAGTTCTTATGGGGACTTGCAGCGGGAGCTCTTTATTTTGTGATCCTGTTCGCTTTTTCTGTGGGTTTTAAGCAGGGAACCGGGGCAGAACCGGTGAAGGCTGTGACGACACTGATCTTATGTGCGGCATCCGGAATGGCTGGCGGAATGGTCAGCTGAGAAAAAAATACTTTTCATATGACAAACGATGTGTTATACTATACATCAGCAAAAAAGAATGTTTAAAGGAGAAATAATTATGAAACACGTTAAAACATTAAATACCAGAAAATTACAGAACACAGTAAAAAAAGGCGGATGCGGTGAGTGCCAGACATCCTGCCAGTCTGCATGTAAGACATCCTGTACAGTAGGAAACCAGACCTGCGAGAACAAATAAGTCTTCAGAAAAAGTGAATAAGACCATGACAAACGACCGTTCGCGCAGCGTGCGGTCATTTGTACGTTTTATGGCTGCTAATAAAAATTACACGTAATGACGCAAAATAAGGAAGCCCTGCCGCCAAAGTGGCACAACGGAGGGGAAAGGGCGGATTTGTGCGAAAATTTTTAGAAAGAGAGGAAATATTATAGTGGTTCATCAGTATAAGAACAACGGCTATGATATTGTTCTGGATGTAAACAGCGGTGCGATCCATGTTGTTGACGATGTAACATACGATGTCATAGAAATGTATGCTGCAAAGGAGAACGTGGAGGATACCACTGCAGAAGAGATTATAGATGCCCTGTCCGGAAAGTACGGAAGAGGGGAAGTAGAGGAAGCAATCGAAGAGGTACAGACTCTGATTTCGGAGGAAGAGCTTTTCACGAAGGATACTTATGAGAACTATATGATGGATTTCAAGAAGCGTCCGACTGTTGTGAAGGCACTGTGCTTACATATCGCCCATGACTGTAACCTTGCCTGTCGTTACTGCTTTGCAGAGGAAGGCGAATATCATGGAAGAAGGGCGTTAATGTCCTTTGAAACGGGAAAGAAAGCGTTGGATTTCCTGATCGCTAATTCCGGCAACCGCAGGAACCTGGAGGTAGATTTCTTCGGAGGGGAACCTCTGATGAACTGGCAGGTAGTCAAAGACCTGGTGGCTTACGGAAGAGAGCAGGAGAAGATCCATAACAAGAATTTCCGTTTTACGTTAACGACAAACGGTGTGCTCTTAAATGATGAGATCATGGAGTTCGCCAACAAGGAGATGGGCAACGTTGTATTAAGTATCGACGGAAGAAAAGAAGTACACGACCATATGAGACCGTTCCGTAAAGGGGCAGGAAGCTATGACCTGATCGTTCCGAAGTTCCAGAAGTTTGCAGAGAGCAGACATCAGGACAAGTATTATGTGCGTGGTACCTTTACCCATTACAACCTTGATTTCTCAGAGGATGTCCTTCATCTGGCAGACCTTGGCTTTAAGCAGATTTCTGTGGAGCCTGTTGTGGCACAGCCGACAGAGGACTATGCGATCCGTGAGGAAGACCTGCCGCAGCTTTTCGAGGAGTATGACAAGCTTGCAGCAGAGATGGTAGAGAGGCATAAAAATGGAAATGATTTTAATTTCTTCCATTTTATGATAGATCTGGAAGGTGGACCATGCGTAGCGAAGCGTCTTTCAGGCTGTGGTTCAGGAACAGAGTATCTGGCAGTGACCCCGTGGGGAGATCTGTATCCATGTCATCAGTTTGTAGGAAATGAAGATTTCCTGCTTGGAAATGTAGATGAGGGAATCAAACGTCAGGATATCTGCGATGAATTCAAGTGCTGCAACGTATACGCGAAGGAAAAATGCCGCAACTGCTTTGCAAAGTTCTATTGCAGCGGCGGATGCGCAGCAAACTCCTATAATTTCCATGGCGACATCCACAATGCATACGACATCGGATGCGCACTCCAGAAGAAGCGTATCGAATGCGCGATCATGATTAAGGCAGCAGAAGCTGACAATGAATAACAGAAAGGCAAAAAAGGATGAAGAAGAGTAAAGCAGCAGTCATAATGGCATTTGTTCTCGCAGCTCTTGTAGGACTCAGCTATTATGCATCATTGATTCTTTCCTCCACCGGTGCAGGGGAGAATATGTCGATTCCGCTCGGACTTGACCTCTCTGGTGGTGTATCCATCACTTACAAGGTCATGGATGAAAATCCAAGTGCGGAAGATATGGACGACACCGTCTATAAGCTTCAGAAACGTGTAGAGAGCTACAGTACCGAGTCAACAGTCTACAAGGTAGGAGACGACAGAATCACAGTTGAGATTCCGGGTATCCAGGATGCCAACACGATTTTAGAGGAGCTTGGAAATCCGGGTTCCTTAGAGTTCCAGAAGCCGGATGGAACGGTATTTATGACCGGCGATATGGTGGAAGATGCACAGGCAGCTACCACACAGGACAAATATGGCAACAAGCAGTACATTGTATCCTTAAAGTTAAACGATGAGGGAGCAAAGGTATTCGGAGAAGTAACTTCTGAGAATATCGGAAAGAGCCTTCCAATCGTATACGATGGAGAGGTTATCAGTTATCCGACCGTACAGAGCGCCATCACGGGCGGTGAGGCTCAGATTACCGGAATGTCTACCTATGAGCAGGCAGATGCCCTTGCAACACAGATCCGTATCGGTTCCCTGTCCTTAGAGCTTTCCGAGTTAGAGTCCTCTGTAACGGGTGCACAGTTAGGAAGCCAGGCAATCTCTTCCAGCTTAAAGGCCGGTGCGATCGGTCTTGCAATTGTTATGGTCTTCATGATCGTGATGTATGCGGTTCCGGGTATTGCAGCATCCCTTGCACTTGCGGTTTACACAACACTTGTGATCGCAACCTTATACTTATTTGAGATTACACTGACCCTTCCTGGTATCGCAGGTATTATCCTTGGTATCGGTATGGCGGTGGATGCGAACGTCATCGTATTCTCCCGTATCCGTGAGGAGATCGCAACCGGTAAGAGTGTGAACACTTCCATGAAGATCGGTTTCCAGAAGGCAATGTCCGCTATCTTAGATGGTAATATTACAACTTTAATCGCAGCTTTTGTTCTGATGGGATTAGGTTCCGGTACGGTAAAAGGATTCGCCTACACATTAATGATTGGTATCATCCTTTCTATGTTCACCGCTATGGTAGTGACAAGATGGATTCTTTATTCGCTGTATGCATTGGGACTTAAGGACGAGAAGTTCTACGGACGTGCAAAAGAGCATAAGAGCATCAACTTTATCGGAAGGAAAGCAGTATTCTTTACGATCTCCCTTGTAATCATCGCAGCAGGTTTTATCAGCATGGGTGTCCACAAGGCAACAGAAGGCAGGACCTTAAACTTCGGACTTGATTTCATGGGAGGTACTTCCACAACCGCTGACTTCGGAAAAGATTACACGATCGAGGAGATCGAGAGTGAGATCGTTCCTTATGTGGAGGAGATCACAGGGGATAGCGATGTACAGGCAAACAAAGTAGAGGGAACAACCCAGATCACCATCAAGACACGTACCTTAAGCTTAGACGAACGTCAGGCATTAAGCGATACATTAAGTGAGAACTTTGACATTGCAGACAGTGATATCACATCCCAGAGTATCAGCTCCACGATCAGTGGTGAGATGCGTTCTGATGCCATGGTTGCAGTCATCGTATCCTGCATCTGCATGCTGATCTACATCTGGTTCCGGTTCAAGGATATCCGCTTTGCAACAAGTGCAATCCTCGCCCTGGTACATGACGTGCTTGTCGTTCTGACTGTATATGCAGTACTCCGTATTTCTGTCGGAAATACATTCATTGCATGTATGCTTACGATTATCGGTTACTCTGTTAATGATACGATCGTTATCTTCGACCGTATCCGTGAGAATATGGCAGGCATCACGTCCAGACAGACACCGGAAGTGCTTGCAGAGGTGGCAAACCGAAGCCTGACACAGACATTATCCAGAAGTATCAATACTTCCATTACAACCTTTATTATGGTAGTAATGCTTTACATCTTAGGTGTGGCAAGCATCCGTGAATTTGCCCTTCCTCTGATGGCAGGTCTGATCTGTGGTGCATATTCTTCTATCTGTATCGCAACAGAACTGTGGTATGTGATGAAGGTGTTCTCCTATAAGAAACATAATCAGAAATAAAGAACAGAAATAGAAATAAAGAAGCGAAAAGCCGGTATGTTTTGTACCGGCTTTCGCTTTATCTAAAATTGTTCAGGAAAGGAAAATAGTATGGAAAGAATGATAATAATCTATCTGCTTGTAATGAATCTGCTCGGACTTGCAGTTATGGCGGTGGACAAGAACCGGGCGAAGCGCCATGCGTGGCGGATACCGGAGAAGTCACTTTTCCTGGTGAGCCTGCTTGGCGGAAGCGTCGGGACGTGGGTTGGGATGTACCTGTTCCGGCATAAGACGAAGCACTGGTATTTTGTGATCGGGATGCCGCTCATTCTGGCAGTGCAGGTCTGTGTGGGATGGTATCTTACATCGTAATTTCCGGCAGGAGCTTTAAGAATTCCTCGGTTGACTGTGATACCGGAAGCGTCGGATTGATGGAGGCAACCATCTGTCTGGAAGGAAGCTTTTCCTTCGTCCGCACGACATACAGGTCTTTGGAATCGCGGCTTAAGCAGTAGTCCGGGATGAAAGCGATGCCAAGACCGATTCTTGCAAGGTCGATCAGAAGGTCGTTACTGCTTAATTCCACTTCCGGGATCAGTTCTAACTGATGCTGTAAAAAGAGGTTGTGTAAAAATTCACTCGTCGTGCTCTTTCTGTCAAGCATCAGAATCGGATATCCCTTAAGCTCCTCGAACGAGATCTCCTGCTGTTTCAGATTGAAATAAGCAGGGTTCGCGATAAATACGTCCGTGAAGTTACATACTGTCTTCTGAATATAAGAGTGATTCAAATGGGTGTTCGGAAAGTTCGTCACGATCAGGTCAACCTTCCCCTGATCTAACAGATCCACGCAGCTTAAGGAAGTCGCATTTGTCACCTTGATCGGGACATTCGGGAACTTCTTGTGAAACTGCTTCAGATAAGGAACGAGGAAGTAACGGCAGATCGTATCGCTTGCCCCGATGTGGAGCTGTCCGAGTCCGAGTCTTCCGGAGTCGAGCAGCTGGCTCTCTCCGCGCTGGATTAAATTCATGGCCGGCTCCACATGCTTTAAGAGTACTTTCCCAGCTGGGGTCAGCTGTACCTTCTTCGTGCTTCGAATGAAAAGCGGCTGTTCCAACTTCTTTTCGAGTGTCTTGATCGACTGGCTGACAGCCGACTGGGAAATATATAACTGCTTGCTCGCCTCAGAGAAACTTAAGGAGGTGGCAACGTAATAAAAGACTTTGTATAATTCGTAATTAATATCCATGAGAGAAAAATCCCTTTCTGATAGTATGTATTCCCGCAGGATGCGTCAGATCGCGTGAAATGTGGGATACTTATAAATTATAAGACGCACTTATAAAAGTGTCAATTGAAAGTTATGAAAGAGAGAGCGGAATCTTATTTCTCAAAAAGAAAAATATTAATATGCCTTATAAAACGAATTAAATATATTAATTATGCTAATCTGATATCCTATGTTATACTATGCTAAGAGTTAAAAGATAACATATCGCGAAAGGAAAAGGGAACATTTATGAGCAAGGTAAGAAGAGTTTATGTGGAAAAGAAACCGGCTTTTGCAGTCAAGGCAAAAGAGTTACAGGCTGAGATTAAGAGCTATCTTGGAATTTCTTCCGTAACAGGTGTACGTGAACTGATTCGCTATGATATAGAAAATATTTCAGAGGAGACCTATAAAAAGGCACTGGTAACTGTTTTTTCAGAGCCGCCTGTAGATATGGTTTTTGAGGAAACCTTCGAGCTTGGAAATGCGAAAACTTTTTCTGTAGAATATTTGCCGGGACAGTTCGACCAGAGAGCAGATTCGGCAGAACAGTGCGTGAAACTGTTAAATGAGGACGAGGAACCGGTGATCCGCACCGCGACAACTTATGTGATCGAGGGAGACGTGACAGAGGAGCAGTTAGAGGCGATCAAGCATCACTGCATCAATCCGGTGGATTCCCGCGAGACAGGTCTGGAAAAGCCGGAAACTTTAGTTCAGAATTTTGAGGAACCGGCAGATGTTGCATCTTTTGCCGGATTCGAAGACATGCCGGAAGCACAGTTGAAAGAACTTTACAGTTCCTTAAATCTTGCTATGACATTCAAAGATTTCTTACATATCCAGAAATATTTTAAAAACGAGGAGCACAGAGATCCATCTGTGACAGAGATCCGTGTGCTGGATACCTACTGGTCAGACCATTGCCGTCATACAACATTCTCTACCGAGTTGAAGGATGTAAAATTCGATGATGGATTTTATAGGAAACCGATCGAAGAGACTTATAACGACTATTTAGATACTTTCAAAAATCTTTATGAGGGACGCTCTGATAAATTTGTATGCTTAATGGATATTGCACTTCTTGCCATGAAGCGTCTGAAAAAAGAGGGCAAATTACAGGATCAGGAAGAATCTGACGAGATTAATGCATGCTCCATCGTTGTTCCTGTTGAAGTGGACGGAAAAACAGAGGAATGGCTTGTAAACTTCAAAAATGAGACACACAACCATCCGACAGAGATTGAACCTTTTGGTGGAGCAGCAACCTGCCTTGGTGGTGCAATCCGTGACCCGTTGTCAGGACGTACTTATGTATATCAGGCAATGCGTGTAACAGGTGCAGCAGATCCAACTGTTTCTGTCAAAGATACGTTGCCTGGAAAGCTCCCTCAGAAGAAGATCGTCCGTGAGGCAGCCCACGGTTACAGTTCTTACGGTAACCAGATTGGTCTTGCAACCGGTTATGTGAAAGAGGTTTATCATCCAAATTATGTTGCAAAACGTATGGAGATCGGTGCCGTGATGGGTGCTGCTCCGAGACGTGCCGTACAGAGACTGACTTCTGATCCGGGCGATATCATTATTTTACTTGGCGGACGTACCGGACGTGACGGTATCGGTGGTGCAACCGGATCTTCCAAAGCACACAATACACAGTCCACATCTGTCTGCGGAGCTGAGGTACAGAAAGGTAATGCGCCGACCGAGCGTAAGATCCAGAGATTATTCCGCCGTGAGGAAGTGGCACATATTATCAAGAAATGTAACGATTTCGGCGCAGGCGGTGTGTCTGTCGCAATCGGTGAGTTAGCAGACGGACTTCGTGTCAACTTAGACAAAGTTCCGAAGAAATATGCCGGACTTGACGGAACCGAGCTTGCCATCTCTGAATCTCAGGAGCGTATGGCAGTAGTGGTAGCTCCGGAAGATGTACAGACTTTCTTAGGCTATGCGGCAGAGGAGAACTTAGAGGCTGTTGAAGTGGCAGTTGTAACCGAGGATCCGAGACTGGTATTAGAGTGGAGAGGAAAAGAGATTGTTAATCTTTCCAGAGCATTCTTAGATACAAACGGTGCACACCAGGAGACAGATGTAGAAGTTGAGATGCCTGTGGCAGAAGAGAATTATTTCAAAAAGATTGCAGCACCGAAGGTCGCAGAGGCAGTTGCAGCAGATGATATGAAGGCAGCATGGACCGCAGAGCTGGCAGATTTAAACGTATGCTCCCAGAAAGGTCTTGTGGAAATGTTCGATGGCTCCATCGGAGTGAACAGTGTCTACATGCCATACGGTGGAAAATATCAGCTCACCGAGACACAGTCCATGGTTGCAAAGCTTCCGGTGGCAAAGGGAGACTGCGATACCGTAACGATGATGTCTTACGGCTTTGATCCATATTTATCCAGCTGGAGCCCATACCACGGAGCTGTTTACGCAGTATTGGAATCCTTATCCAGAATCGTGACAGCCGGTGGCGATTATAAGAAAGTACGTTTTACCTTCCAGGAGTACTTCCGCAGAATGAGCGCAGATCCGAAGCGCTGGAGCCAGCCTTTTGCAGCATTACTCGGCGCTTACAACGCACAGATCGGTTTTGGACTTCCTTCTATCGGAGGAAAAGATTCCATGTCCGGAACCTTCAATGATATTGATGTACCACCGACACTGGTTTCCTTCGCAGTGGATATTGCAAAAGAAAAAGATATCATCACACCGGAATTAAAAGCGGTTGGAGATCAGCTCGTACTCTTTACGATCAAAAAGGATGAGTTCGATCTGCCGGATTATGCACAGGTTATGAAGTTATATGATACCGTCCATGCCCTGATCCAGAATGGTGTGATCGTATCTGCTTACGCGCTTGACGGAAAGGGACTTGCAGCGGCAGTCAGCAAGATGGCATTCGGTAATAAGCTCGGTGTCACAATTGCAGAGGATGTTTCTAAGGAAACATTATTCGCACCTGGCTTTGGAAATATTGTAGCGGAAGTTCCAGCTGAGAAAGTTGCAGAGGTAAAGGCAGCATTCGATGCAGCCGGACTTGCAGGCCATGAGAGTTTAGTCGGATGGGTAAATGAGGAGGAGAGCTTTATCTGTGGCGAGATGAAGATTTCCATGGACGAGGCATTACAGACATGGACAGCTACTCTCGAAAAAGTATTCCCGACCCGTGCAACTGAGAGCAAAGACGAAATAAAGACTGATTTATATAAAGCAGACAGCATCTATGTATGCAAGCACAAAGTAGCAAGACCAACCGTATTCATTCCGGTATTCCCTGGAACGAACTGCGAGTACGACAGTGCAGATGCATTTGAGCGTGCCGGTGCAGATACGATCGTAAAAGTATTCAAAAACAGAAATGCCAATGATATCAGGGAATCTGTAGATGAGTTCGTCAAAGCGATCGAGCAGTCCCAGATCATCATGTTCCCGGGCGGCTTCTCCGCAGGTGACGAACCGGACGGTTCTGCGAAGTTCTTTGCAACTGCATTCCGCAATGCGAAGATGACAGAGGCTGTCATGAAGTTATTAAATGAGAGAGACGGTCTTGCACTTGGTATCTGTAACGGTTTCCAGGCGCTGATCAAGTTAGGACTTGTGCCACACGGCGAGATCCGCCCACAGTCCGCAGAGTCCCCGACTCTGACTTATAACACGATCGGACGTCATGTGAGCAAGATGGTATACACGAAAGTAGTATCCAACAAGTCCCCATGGTTACAGGGAGCAGAGCTCGGTAAAGTATATTGTAATCCGGCTTCCCATGGCGAGGGACGTTTCGTAGCTCCGCAGGAGTGGTTAGACAAGCTCTTTGCAAACGGACAGGTTGCTACCCAGTACGTAAACGAGGCAGGGGTTCCGACCATGGATGAAGAGTGGAATGTCAACGGTTCCTATATGGCAGTCGAAGGCATCACCAGCCCGGATGGACGTGTGCTTGGTAAAATGGCACATTCTGAGAGACGTGACAGAAGTGTTGCGATGAATATTTATGGAGAGCAGGATATTCAGATTTTTGAGTCTGGTGTGAAGTACTTTAAATAAAATAAGATAACAGGATGTAAAAGAGCTCCGCAGGAAGGAATGAAACTTTTCTGCGGAGCTCTTTTTTCGAACTCATGGCAGCGGAAAGACTGTTTGTGGCATAATGAAGACGGGAAAAAATATCTTTATGATTTTACAACAATAAAAAAAGAAACGAATGGCCCGCTTGAGTCGTAGACTGTACGGTGAAAACCCGTTTCTTATTTAGTATAATATAATAAAAATGAAAAAAGTCAATTTAAATTCTGAAAAATTGAAAGGGATTGAGTTTGGAATTTCCAAGACTTCAGAAAAAGCTGGAGATTTCCTTAGAAGAAGTACAGAAGTTTTTGAATGAATATGGGAAAGTCCCTGCGAAATAAATTAATACAGAAAACTAGGAATTGCTGGCGTAGAAGTTGCGAAAAAGCAATTCCTAATTTTTCCACGTTATAATTTCAATCCGCGTAACAAGTACGACATATTTATTATAATAAATACAGTATAAATGTCAATAATAAAGTTCTATAATGTGGATAAATAAAATTGACAATGCAATCATTTCGTTCTATGATGAAAAAAAGGAGCGGATGAAGATGTATCTGGCACACAAAGAAAATGAAATAGAACAAGGATTAACAGAGCACTTATCAGGAACAAAACAATATGCGCAGATGGAAGGAACAGCGATTGGAATAGGGACAATAGCTGCATTGTGCTTGCAATTGCATGATGCAGGCAAGTTTAGCGGTGAATTTCAAGCGTATATCAAGCAAGAAGATAATATGCGGGAAAAAGGATCCGTAAATCATAGCTCTGCAGGAGCTGAATTGTTAATGCGGGAATTTGAAAACAGTCTCTATCATTCGGTTCAAGATGTGAGGCTATTGATAGAACTTATTTCTTATACGATCACAGCACATCATGGAATTTATGACAGCATAGATGAGGGCGGCGAAGATAAGTTTGATGCGAGATTGAATATCGTTGAAGAAGAAAAGGTGGATGAAATTGCAAAGCTATGGTTTGAGGAGCTGCATTTCACAAGGGATATGTTATACAGTCAGATGAAAACGGCGTATAATGAATTTATAACAGCCTTTTTGAAACCGTTAGGTTGGCTTGGTAAAAATGGACAAGTTGGAGAAACAGAGAAATTTTTTTATATGAGTTGTATGGAACGACTGCTTTTATCTATACAAATAGACTCAGACTGGACAGACACAGCAAGAGCAATGAGTAACGATAGTATGCTCGATGATAACATGGAAAATGCATACGTATATCAAAAAGCCTTGAAAAATTATCAGCAATATATGGATAAGCTGGAAAAAGAAGCGCAGGAGAATCTTAAAACAGAGAAACAAAAACAAATTTTCAAACTGAGAAAAGAGATCAGAAAAAAGTGCATGAATTTTTCAGAGGCATTTTATGGAATATATCGGTTATCACTTCCGACAGGTGCGGGAAAAACACTGGCATCATTAGGGTATGCACTGAAAGTGGCAGCAGAGAGGAAAACACCGAAAGTTTCCCATATATTTTATATTTCTCCATTCATCTCCATAACAGAGCAGAATGCGGAAGTAATAAAGAAAGCAGTGGAAAATGAAGAATGGGTAATGGAGCATCATTCGAATGTCAGCAATTCTGATGAGCAGAGGAAACAGATAGATACCGCATGGAAAGAACCAATTATATGTACAACCATGATACAGTTTTTATATACATTATTTTCACAGAAAAATAAAAGTATCCGCCGTTTTCATCAATTGAAAAATTCTGTGATTATTGTGGATGAAGCGCAGGCATTGCCGGTGCAGACCATACATACATTTAATCTTATGATGAATTTTCTGAGTTATGTATGTCATGCGACGATTATTTTATGTACTGCTACCCAGCCACAATTGGCATCTGGCAATATAAAAAGAAAGATTATATATACTGCCCCTAAAGATATGGTAACTGGATTATATGATATTTTTCAGTGGTTTAATCGTACATCAATTTCATTTGACAGGGAAAATGTATATACATTTGAAACGTTAGGGAAGAGGATAATCCATGATTTCCAAAAAGAACGGACAATACTTCTAATTTTGAATAAAAAAGAGAATGTTGGAGCATTTTTTGATTACATAAAAGCAGAATTGAAAGATGTGAATGTTTTTTATCTGACAACAAATTTGTGTTCGGAACATCGAAGTGATCAATTGGAAAGCATAAAAAATTATCTGAAGAATAGTGTAGAGAAAGTTTTGATTATAAGCACAAATCTGATAGAGGCGGGAGTTGATCTATCAGTTGACCACGTTTATCGTTCGCTTGCAGGATTGGACAGCATTGCACAGGCGGCAGGTCGTTGCAATCGAAACGGGGAAATGGAACTAGGCAGGGTTACTGTAATTCAATTAATCGGAGATGAACTGAGAGCAATTCGAACAGCTCAGAAAAAAACAATGGAAGTATGCGAAAAACATAATCAGTCAGATAGAACAGAAAGCATTATTTTCCCGGAGTGGATGGATTGGTATTATGAAATTTATTATAAAGAAGTCCGCAATAAAATGGATTATGATATAGGAAAAGGCGAAACAATATATAAACTATTGAGCAGTGGATTTCCGGGCGAAAGAAAACATCTGGTCCGGCAGGCATTTGAGACAGCAGGAGAAAGCTACAGACCAATTCAGGAAGAAGGAAAAACCGTAATTGTTCCATACAAAGATGGAATGGATATCCTTGAAAATCTTGAAATAGCGCAGAATATGTCTGAGAGAAAAAGACTATTAAGAAAGATACAACGCTATACAGTGTCTGTATATGAAAATAAGCTAAAAGAATGCTTACAAAACGGAGTAATAGAAGAAAGTAGAGTTTTACTAGACGTATATGTGGCAAAAAATTATGACATGGAAAAAGGACTGCTCGATGAACTTGTATTACAATATTATTGAAAAGGGGGAAGAAAGATGGAAAGAGAAAATGCAATAGAATATAAAGTCTATGGAAAATATGCACTTTTCACCGATCCACTGACGAAAACAGGAGGCGAGAAACTGTCATATCAGGTGCCGACATATCAGGCGTTGAAAGGAATCACAGAAAGTATTTACTGGAAACCTACGTTTACGTGGGTGATTGACGAATGCAGAGTGATGCATCCGATACGGACAGAGTCAAAGGGAATGCGCCCGATAAAATATCAGGGAGGAAACGACCTGTCATCTTATACATATTTAAAAGATGTAGAGTACCGGGTGAAAGCACATTTTATATGGAATGAAAATAGACCGGATCTTGTAAATGACCGAAATGAAAATAAGCATTATCAGATTGCAAAAAGAATGTTAGAAAGAGGTGGCAGAAGAGATGTTTTCCTTGGAACAAGGGAGTGCCAGGGGTATGTAGAACCGTGTACAGTGATGGAAGGAGAAGGATTCTATGACGGTAATGGAAACATTTCTTTCGGAATCATGGTACATGGAATTACATATCCGGATGAGGCAGTCAGGGCGAATGAGAAAAAGCATATGACAATCCGGTTATGGAATGCATACATGAAAGACGGAGTAATCAGATTTCAAGAACCGGAGGAATGCCAGATCAGAAAAGTAGTTGAAGAAATGGAAATGAAAACATTTGACGAAACGAATTTCTGTGGAGTAAAGGAATTTGAAAGGGGGAATCTTTTTGGGCTGGATACAAATGCTTGAAAAAACATATGATGTATGTGAACCGATTGTTGGGAAAAAGGTGAATGAAGATCCAATCCTGCTCCCAATCTCGCATTCTACGGCAAATGCACAGATAGAAGTGACGATTGACTTAAAAGGAAATTTTATGCCGGCTTTGTCTGGAATCATTCCAAAGGAAGGGGAAGATAAAATTACGATTATTCCTGTAACTGAGGATTCGGCTTCCAGAAGTAATGGAAGCTGCCCACATGCGTTATGCGATAAACTTTGTTATGTTGCAGGGGATTATTCATTATACACAAACGAGGACAAGACAGAATACTATAATGATTATCTTAACAATTTAAGAAAATGGACAATGTCTGAATTTTCCAATAAGTGGCTACAATGCGTATATTTTTATTTGAAAAAAGCTGCACTGATACAGGATTTGATCAAAGCAAAACTGTTGGTATTGGATGAAGACGGTTTGCTATCCGAGAGTGAAAATAAAATTCAGTCAGTTGTACAGAAAGATGTAATGGTAAGATTTGCAGTATGGGATAGTGGAGAAAAACATGAATTGTGGAAAGAACAGGAAATGTATCAATCCTTTATACAGTATTACAAAACCAATTTACAAAATTACAATATAGATTATGTAACAGGTGAAAAAATACTATGTTCTGAAAAACATCCTTCAAAAATCAGAAATTCCGGGGATAAGGCAAAACTTCTTTCAGCAAATGACACCTCTGGTTTTACTTACCGGGGAAGGTTCACAAATCGGGAACAGGCTGCCAGTATCGGATATGAGACTTCCCAGAAAGCACACAACGCTTTGCGCTGGCTGTTGGCAAGACAGGGGAAATACATAGATGGTGAGATGACGGTAGTTTGGAAACTTCCAGAAAATTTAAAAGAATGTAACTCGGGGCAGGATTTGGATGTTGTTGATTTATTTGGAGATACACAGGAAATATTTTTGCCATATTTTGACTGGGCAGTAGAATGCAGGGATGAGGATGATATAGAACTCGGCAGAAGGTTTTCAGAGGAGTTGAATCAGGCGATGGCTGGATATCGGGCTAAATTCAAACCGGATGATGAAATAATCCTTTTATCAGTGGATGCAGCGACAACTGGAAGGTTAGCTGCTACTTACTATCAGGAAGTCCCGGGAAATGAATTTATAGACCGAGTCATCCGCTGGCATCAAAATTGCACTTGGCCACGGTTCGTGAAAATACCAAAAACAAAAAAATGGGTGTTTGCAAATCATACAGCACCGTCGCCAAATGAGATGACACTTGCAGCATATGGAACCGAACAGGAAAAAGGATATCTGACATGTAATGATAAACTGAGAAAAGCTACAATCCGGAGAATTTTACCGTGTATTATCGGACTGAGCCCCAAAATACCGGCTGATATTGTGAAAGCTGCCGTAAACAGGGCTTCAAATCCACAGGCATACAGTTCTTTTGTGTGGCAGAATTGTGTGGCAGCAGTAGCTTGTGCAATGATAAAATACAATGAATTTGATGGGAAGGTGAACAGTATGGAGCTAGAGAAAGACAGAAGTTATCTGTTTGGACAATTACTTGCTATCATTGAAGGCTTAGAAGAGAGAGCAATCTATTGGCAGGAAGGTAAGACAGATGACAGACTTACCAATGCAAAGAAAATGTGGAATGCCTATACCAGACGTCCGGCAATCACTTACGAAAGATTATATAGTCATATAGTGAGAGCGTATCTGAAACGGTTAAAACCAGGAGAAAAAGTCAGTGCAGAAAAGAAAATAATGCAGATTATAAATGATCTTCGGGAGATAGATGGATTCAATAATAATCCTTTGAATGAAAAATATTTACTTGGTTATTATGAAGAAAGAAAAAAATTGATGAAATCAAAAGACGAAAAGTCGAATGAAATGAATGAAGGAGGCGAAGCGTAATGGGAACATTTACAAACAAAATTGATTTTGAAGTGGTGATTCTGGTGAATCATGGAAATCCGAATGGAGATCCGTTGAATGGAAATCGTCCGAGAGAAGATTTTGACGGATTCGGAGAGATTTCGGATGTATGTCTGAAAAGAAAAATTAGAAATCGTCTGCAGGATATGGGAGAGAAAATTTTTGTGCAAAGCGAAGACCGTTGTGATGATGGATGCAAGAGTCTTGCGGACAGGACAAAGACAAATGATGAGATGCAGAAAGCATTGAAAGCAAAGGATAATGAGGCATATGCAAAAGCTGCATGTGAGACATGGTTTGATGTGAGAGCATTTGGACAGGTATTTGCTTTCAAGGGAAATTCCGTATCAGTTGGTGTGAGAGGTCCTGTAACGATTCAGTCGGCATTTAGTATAGATCCTATTGATATTGAAAGCATACAGATTACAAAAAGTGTAAATTCAGAAACAAGCGATAAAAGAGGGGCAGATACGATGGGAATGAAGCATCGTGTTAATTTCGCATTGTATACTGTAAAGGGAAGTATCAACCATCAGCTCGCAGAAAAGACAGGATTTTCAGATGAAGATGCAGAAAAGATAAAAGAAGCGCTCAGGACGCTCTTTGAAAATGATGCATCATCGGCAAGACCGGATGGAAGCATGGAGGTGGTAAAAGTATACTGGTGGAAGCATAATTGCCCGATGGGACAGTATTCTTCTGCAAAAGTTCATCGCTTACTGAAAATTGAGAAGAAGACCGAATTCCCAAAGAATATCGACGACTATGAAATTACGTTAGATTCCTTACCTGGATTGGAAGTGGAAATAATTGAAGGAATATAAAGAAGATGATTATCTGATGATCTCAGGGATACAGCATTTTGCGTTTTGCAGAAGACAATGGGCATTAATTCATCTTGAACAGCAATGGGCAGAAAATTATAAGACAACCGATGGGATTTTTATGCACAGGCAGGCACATAACGGAGCATCCCATGAAAAGAGAAAAGATATCATTATTTCTCGTGGAATGCCGGTTTTCTCCCGGACAATGGGTGTGAGCGGAATTTGTGATATCGTTGAATTTCACGCAGATGAGGCAGGTACTTTGATACGGACATTTGGTGGGAAGTATACGCCAATGCCAATAGAATATAAAAGAGGAAAACCGAAAGAGCATGATGCGGATATCCTGCAGGTAGTTGCTCAGGCTATGTGTCTGGAAGAAATGTTAAATTGTACGATCACGCAGGGAGCACTATATTATGGGGAAATCAAACACCGTGTGAATATTCAGATTACAGAAGAGAGTAAGCAGAGCGTAAGAGGTATGTTTGAGGAGATGCATCAGTATTATGAAAGAGGTTATACTCCAAAAGCAAAAAAGAAAAAAGCATGTTATGCATGTTCTTTAAAGGATTTGTGCCTGCCGGAACTGGAAAAAACAGGGAATGTTGAAACGTATATGGATAATATGCTGGCAGAAGATTTGGAGGATGATACATGAAAAAAATGCTGAATACGCTCTATATTACATCCGAAAATAAGTATTTATCTCTGGATGGAGAAAATGTGGTGATTAAAGAGGAAGGAACAGAGCTTGGAAGGATGCCGCTTCACAATCTGGAGATGATCGTAACGTTTAGCAGAGTGGGAGCCAGTCCAGCGTTAATGGGAAAATGTGCAGACAATAATATTTCAATTGTATTTTTAACACCGTCTGGTTTATTCCTGGCAAGAGTAGAGGGAAAAACAAAAGGAAATGTGCTTTTGAGGAAAAAACAGTACGAAGTTGCAGCAAATGAACAGGAATGTTTAAAAATAGCACGAAATACAATTGTTGGAAAAGTTTACAATGGACGGTGGGTAATCGAGCGTACCATAAGGGATCATCCACTACAGACAGATGCAGAAAAATTGAAAATTGTTTCAGAGAGACTTCGGGATAAAATACCAGATATCAGAGTCAGTGACAGCAGAGACCAACTCAGAGGAATAGAAGGTGAACTTGCGGCACAGTATTTTTCTGCTTTTGACGAATTGATTTTACAGCAAAAAGAAGATTTCTATTTTCATGAGAGGAACAGGAGACCACCTCTGGACAGAGTGAATGCGTTGTTATCATTCATTTATACGCTATTGACTAATATGATGGCAGCATCATTGGAAACCGTTGGATTGGATCCGAGTGTTGGTTTCTTGCATGGAGACAGACCGGGAAGATATTCACTTGCACTGGATATGATGGAAGAACTCCGTCCAGCACTGGCAGATCGTTTTGTTTTGCGCCTTATAAATAAAAGAATGATAGTGGCAGCGGATTTTATAAAAAAAGAAGATGGAGCAATACTATTGACGGATGACGCAAGGAAGAAAGTACTTGACGAATGGCAGAAGCGAAAACAGGAACAGATTGTGCATCCATATTTAAAAGAAAAGATTCAGTGGGGAATGGTTCCTTATATGCAGGCTATGCTTTTGGCAAGATATTTGCGTGGAGACATTGATGCATATCCACCATTTTTGTGGAAATAGAGGTGATATTTTGCTTGTATTGATTACATATGATGTTAATACAGAAAATGAAGCAGGAAAGAGTAGACTTCGTAAAGTAGCAAAACAATGTGTAAACTATGGAGTACGGGTACAAAATTCTGTTTTTGAATGCATTGTAAATGGCGCCCAGTGCCGTATGCTAAAGGGAAAACTACAGGAAATTATAGACGAAGAAAAAGACAGCATTCGAATATATTATCTGAATGATAAACAAAAACAGAAAATAGAATGTTTGGGTGTAAAAAAAGGAATATCAGTAGAAAATACGCTGATATTTTGAAGTGGTGCGGATCATAAGTGAACATGGAAAGACGGGAGATTCGCACCGGGAAAAATGTATTTTTTTGTTTTGTATGGAATAGATATTACAATATTGATGAAAAATTATGGATATTGTGCAATAATTGTTGCGAAAATGTGCAATGAAAATGTGCATTTTTGCTGTCGTTCCCCTTGTGGGAACGTGGATTGAAATAGATACTACCACGTATTCAATTTTGTTCTGCACGAGTCGTTCCCCTTGTGGGAACGTGGATTGAAATATGGAACTTTGCCGGCATGTAATACCATCGTCTGTCGTTCCCCTTGTGGGAACGTGGATTGAAATGCTCCGAAGGAGTACGGTCCGCTGGTTGCAAAACGTCGTTCCCCTTGTGGGAACGTGGATTGAAATTCGTTTGGTATGAGTATTTCAGATATGGTGATTACAGTCGTTCCCCTTGTGGGAACGTGGATTGAAATAAAATGTTCAGACGCTACGACGGTGTTGACCAGGTCGTTCCCCTTGTGGGAACGTGGATTGAAATACTGTGATCACAGTCTTCAGACGGTCGATTCCTTGTCGTTCCCCTTGTGGGAACGTGGATTGAAATGGTATCCTGCATAAGCAGTCCATTTTCCCTTTTAAGTCGTTCCCCTTGTGGGAACGTGGATTGAAATATTGCAGATGCAAGAACTGCTACAGAGATGATTGTCGTTCCCCTTGAGGGAACGTGGATTGAAATTTGGAACAACATTTTTCAGTGGAAGACATACAAAGTCGTTCCCCTTGAGGGAACGTGAAATAAAATTGGAAGAGTTCACCTGCACTGGTTGTGGTTTGTTGCATCGCTTGCAAGAGAATAAGGGATAAGTACCCGATTTCCAACCGCTTAATGCCGAAAAATTACCACTTATCCCAATTTCATTTACAAATCTCTTTAACCTCCATATACTGTAATCATAGCAATCAAACAGGAATAC
>CAKRFH010000009.1:0-42320 GCA_934320555.1 uncultured Roseburia sp. | reverse complement strand
CCCATTATAAAGCGGAAATATTGGAAAATAATATGCTTTGCTCAGATTATAGCAGACAGCTATCCGGAATGCAAAGAAATTTTAATTATAAATTCACAAAAAATATTCTTGCTCTACCGTCTGACCGGTTTTAAGTATCTCCTGTTTTAAATCTTCCAGCAGACCGGCATTTTTTGCCATCAATTTCTCCCTTGAAGATGCCTTTAATAAAATCCCAGCTCCATTTTGTATTGCCTCCCGAAAATCTGCTGCGCTCATTTTGTACGGTTTTAGTTTGGGAAAGATTCTATCTTTGATGGACTGGAAAATGCTGATTCCACCGAGATCCATATCGCTCCAGTGGTAGTATTCGCAGTCAGGTGGTGCGATTTCCCGGATTTTTTTCAGGAAAGTTACCTCTTTCGGGGTGAAGTTACCATGACAAAACAGATACAGTGTCTGCTCCTCATACGGCATGCTTTCATAATTTGCCTTGTTCTCGATGGTCATGATTTTTTTACAGGAGGAAAGATCCACAGGAACTGCATGTTCTAACGTCTGTGTGTTGAGCACAGTTCCGAAAATGTTACATGATGTGCCAATCAGCTTTTCCCCGGATTCTTCTGTCTGTAAAAGATAGGTCAGGGGACCTTTCCATTCGATAGTCTGGGCATAAGAGAGGATCCCATGTATCTGAAGAACTTCCCGCTCTCTGTTTTTCTTTTTCTCTCTTTTTATCGTCTCCTGTTCACTTTGCTCCCTCGTCTCTGGCTCCTCTTCATCCGAATCAAGTTCCTCCTCATAGTATGGCGAATAATGTTTTAAGATGGTATACATTTTGGAGCGATATTGTTTTTCAAATTTCTTGGAATCTCCAAACACGCGTCTACTAAACACTCTCTCCCATACAGGCTCTTCCAGTTTTGCGATCGCATTGATACACGGAAAACGAAATTCATCCTCCTCATATGCATCCTTTTCTGTTTTCCCCGCCTCTAACTTTTGCAGAATATCATCATAATAGTGGCAGAGCCAGTCATATTCTTTCACTTCTTTCTGATAATTCTTCACTGTCCGAACCAGTCTGAGTTGTCTGTCTCTTGGATCTTCCATGTGTTCAAGTTTACATAATTCTGGAATTACAGATGCCTCACAGTTAATTTTTTTGATATCGGTATTCACAGCTGTCCAGTCAAACCACAGTTTCCCAGTTTTCCCGGCTTCCGTGTTATATTCCAGATACCTTGCCTGCTCTACCAGATTTTTCCTTCCACCTACTGCATTTATCAACTCCTCATCCACTTCCGGATGCTTGCTCCCTTTCAGCGTTCCTGCTCTGTATGCATCTTTGTTTATTTTATCAATGATCCAGCGGGCAAGCGTTTTTTGCTCCGTTTTTTCATTCTTCTTTTTCACTTTGCTCCATGCCCTTTCTCTTTTATCATAGCTATATATACAATGCAAATCTCCCAGAAAACGTATATGGGATAGAGCACAATCTTCCCATAATAAATCGAAGTTTCGCAATTCCATCATACTCCTTACAGATTCCGCTCCCTCCGGTTCACACGTTTCCTCATATCATTCCCAATATTGGTCATGCACATCAGTGTCACCACCAGAAAAACACCCGGAATCAGGATGATCCACCAGGACTGTGTCATAAGCGCCTTGTCAGCATTCGAGAGCATGCTTCCCCAGGAAATCTGTTCGAGCGGAAGCCCGATTCCCATAAAGCTTAATGTGGATTCCGCAATGATTGCACTCCGGATATTCATAACCACCATAAACATAATGGAGGATGCAAAGTTCGGCGTCAGATGCTGCCACAAAATATACCAGAAGCTTCCGCCCATGCATCTTGCAGCTATCACATATTCACTGTTTCTGATCTGTTTCACTTCCGTTCGGACAATCTTCGCGATCGGCGCCCAGCCCGTCAGCCCGATCACCACCGATATGCTGACCACATTCGCTTTTCCGAGAACTGCCTGCAGCAAAATGACCAGCAAAAGCTCCGGGATACTTAAGAAAATTTCCGTAAATCTCATAAGCGCTGCATCCACTTTATCCGGTGCACATCCACTGACCGCACCAAACACAATCGCCACCATCGTCGATATCAGCGTCGCAAAGGCACCGATAAACAGGGAAATTCTTCCCCCGTACCAGATCATGGAAAAAATATCCCGTCCCATCGTATCCGTTCCAAATAAGAACTCCCGTCCCGGTGCCTCATTGCAATGCATCAGATCCATATAAGCCGGATCCTTCGTCATCAGAAACCGGCAGCCTAAACATCCAATCACCACAAGAGCCAACAGCACCTCCGACAGAAGCGGTCTGTCTTTCCACCATTTTCGTTTTCTGCACCTCTTTGGCCGCGCCACTTCCTGCCTTCCTACGATCTGAAAATCTGCGTCTGCCACTGTCAAATCTTCCTCTTTCTTTTCCTGTAATGTATCCATTCTCTACACTATCCCACTCATCTTCTTTTTGTATTCCATTGTTCCTTACTCTCTTTTTTCATCATTCCATCTTATCATGAATCTGCAATTCATGACCGTAATCTACACGCACTTTGCTCGTTCCACAGCGAAACTCCTAGAAAACCTGTCGATGATTGGGAACGGTGTGCCATGCACTCTGAAGACCTTGGGGAGCCGCCGGTCCTTAGGTCGCAGTCCCGGTTGTCAGGTCATGGCTTGCCAGGATCTGACGACCGGGACTGCAACCTTAGTACCGCTGCGAGCGACACGGAGCGGGAGCGTGTCTTCTGAGTGCATGGCACACCGCTCCCAATCACCACAACCTCCCTCGAGTTTCGCCCACGCCATCTAGCGAAGCCTTGGATCAATCCTCTCATTGATTCCCTGCGCCACCATATTGCAAAGGATCACAACGATCCCTGACAGCAGACAAACCACCATCAGCAGATTGTAATCCTTATAGCGTGCACTCTCATACGCCAACGTCCCGATTCCCGGATAGGAAAATACTGTCTCGATAATATATGTCCCGCCAAGAATATGCGGCACGGAGATCGCCATTATGCTAAGATACGTTGGCATCATATTCCGCAGACAGTGCCGGAACACAGTCTCCCGCTTCGTCAGCCCTTTCGACCGCGCCAGCAGCACATACTCCGCCCGCATCTCCTCAAGCACTTTGTTGCGGATCAGATACGCATAGTACCATAAATGCTCCATGACAACGACCGCAACCGGCAGAATCAGATGTACTGCCCGGTCTGCGGAATCTGATGCTTTTCCAATCGAATAAGCTCCCGAGCTTGGCAGGATCCGAAGTTCCACCGCAAATACTAAAATGAATACAAGCGACAACCAGAACTCCGGGATACAGCTTGTCACCGTCCCAATCTGACACAAAATACGGTCGATTAGGCTGTCTTCTGACCACGCACAGAAAACACCGAGGAACAGTGCCAGCAAAAAAATCAGCAAAAAGCCAATTCCACCAAGAAGCAGCGTGTTTCCAATCCTGCTTCCGACAACCTCAAGCACATCCATCTTATATTTGTAGGAAATTCCAAAATTTCCCCTGCATGCCTGTCCTAACCATTTCACATACTGCACGGCAATCGGTTCATCAAGTCCCAGCTTTTCCATCGCCCAGGCACGCTCGTCGGGGCTCATTTTCTCCACGCGGTCACCGTAATAAGACACTAACGGATCCCCTGGTGCCAGCCTTGCGATGAAAAAAACAAGCACGGACAGCACCAGTACGCTGAGCAGAAATACGATTATTTTTTTTATCAGATAACATACCTCTTCTTTTCGCATCCTCACATCTCCATCATCCAGGTATCCGGACAAAATGTTCCGGCTCTGCCTCAATCAGGTTTCCCCCGTCTTCCTTCTCTGTCTCTTCATAAGGTTTCCATATTCTCTGCCTCTCCAGCACCGGATCCGGGATCGGGATCGCAGACAGTAAAGACTTTGTATAGGGATGGAGCGGATTTGCAAACAGCTTTTCCACCGGCGCCATCTCCACTAACTTTCCATGATACAATACGCCCACGCGGTCGCACAGATATTCCACCATCGCCAGATCATGTGCGATAAATAAAAATGAAAATCCATGCTCCCTCTGCAGGTGCCGGAACAGATTCACGATCTGCGCCTGAATAGACACATCCAGCGATGCGATCGGTTCATCTGCCACCAGAAGCTCCGGTTCCATGGAAACCGCCCTTGCGATCGCAACCCGTTGTCTCTGTCCTCCGGACAGCTCCGGTGGATACTGTTCCAGGCAGCTCTCGTCCAGCCCCACATATTTCAGCTGAAAAGCCGCCTCCGCCAGCACACTTCCACGCTTCGGTGTCAAGTGATGGATCCGGAACGGTTCCGCCAGAATGTCTTTCACCTTCATCCGCGGATTCAGGCTTGAAGTGGAGTCCTGAAAAATAATCTGTCTCGTCTGCTCGAGCACTTTTCTGTTTTTCCGGAATGCTTTTTTATCCCAAATATCAATTCCATGATAGAGCACCTGTCCACTATCCGGCCTGCAAATGTTCATCATACATTTCGCTGCTGTGGATTTACCGGATCCCGATTCCCCCACCAGCCCGAACACCTCTCCCCGGTAAATGGGAAATGACACCTTAGATAATGCTTTTACCTGATTTTTCTTTCCAAAAGTGAACGTCTTGTCCAGATTTCTGACATCAACAAGGATCTCTTTCTCCACAGGCCTTAAACCATTCTGCCTGGTGCTTCCGCCATGCAAAATTCCGCCGGTCGTTTCTCTTTTTTCCAGCTTTGTATCTGATATTTGTCGTATATCATTTACCGGATGTCTGCCTTCCTCCTCCGTCTGTATAATCTTTGGTGCACGCTCATCTAATAGCCACGTCGCCGCCTCATGTGTATCGGAAACACGAAACATCGGCGGTTCTTCCTTATAATCAATCGCCAGTGCGTACTCATTTCTGCATGCAAACGCATCCCCTATCGGAGGATCTGACAGGTTCGGCGGCATGCCCGGAATCGTATACAGCTCCTTTTTTCCCTTTGCATAAAAAGGCAGGGATCGTAACAATCCCCTCGTATACGGGTGCTTCGCATCAGAAAAAATGTCCTCCACAGTCCCGGTCTCCACTATTTTTCCGGCATACATCACCGCTACACGGTCTGCCACACGCGCCACCACGCCAAGATCATGCGTGACAAACACAGTGGCCGTATGCCGTTCCTTTTGGATTTCCCGGAACAGATCCAGAATCTGTGCCTGAATCGTCACATCAAGCGCGGTTGTCGGCTCGTCAGCGATCAGAATGGATGGATTCCCCGCCAGTGCGATCGCAAGCACCGCTCTCTGTCGCATTCCTCCGGAAAAATGGTACGGAAACAGCTCCGCCTTCGCCACAGCGTCTTTGATTCCCACAAGCTCCATCAGCTCCGTCACTTTTTTCCCGAGCTCCGCCTTCGAAAGCTTCGGTTCGTGCACCTTCACTGCCTCCGCGATCTGCCTGCCGACCGTCATCGTCGGATCTAACGCGGTCATCGGATCCTGAAACACCATCGAAAAAAAGCTCCCGCGCAGCCGCACCATATCCCGTTCCCGGTACCCTGTGATATCCACTCCATCTACAAAAATCTGCCCTTCTTTTATCCTCGCACTCGCCGGAAGCAGCTTCATCATGCTCTTGCAAAGAACACTCTTTCCGCACCCTGATTCCCCGACAAGCGCAAGAACTTCCCCCTCCTTCACCGCCAGGTTCACACCCCTGACCGCCTGCACTTCCCCCTCCGGGGTATCGAAGCTTATCTCCAAATTTTTGACTTCTAATATCGTTCTATTCTCATTTTTCATCTCGTTATCCGCTTCCAACCATTCCCGCTTATGGTCATTTCTATATTTCTCATTTTCCCTATCCTATAAACGAATCATCCTGTGCTTATATATTATATATTTCGATTTGCCAAAAAGGTAGAGATAGTGCGAGAGAGTTGAGGAGAATGGAGGTAAGACCTTGGGGAGCCGCCGGTCCTTAGGTCGCAGCCACGGCTGTCCGGTCATTGCCTGCTAAAATCCTGACGGCCGTGGCTGCAACCTTAGTACCGCTGCGAGCGACACGGAGCGAAAGCGTGTCTTACCTCCATTCTCCCCGCCTCTCTCGCACGAGCCACTTCCCCTAATCTAATCTAATCTATCGTCCACTCACAAACATTCCAGAAAATCCCCACTCCGTGATGCCCCATAACCGTATCCGCAGAAATTCCCTGTATCGTATCCTTCGCCACATAATTCGCATCGATATAGCAGATAAACGTAAATGCCGGATTCTCTGCCAGTTCCTCCTGAAACTTATCATAAGCCTCTGCCCGCACCGCAGGATCATCCGATTCTCGCGCCTCAGTCAGATACTGATCGACAAGTGGATCAGAATAAGAGCTGTAATTTGCCCCTTTTCCTGTCCCGAACACCTTATACGTGTGGTCATCCGCATCAAACGGACTTCCCCAGCCAATCAGATATGCCATCTGACCGCCCCAGTCCACCTCAACAGGTACTTCCACGGTGCAGTCTATTCCTACTTCCTTTAACTGCTGGGCTGCTGCCTGCGCGATATCAAGTCTCGCCTGATCACCTGCCCCGACACTTAATACGAATCCGATCTTCTCACCATCCCGGTAATAATATCCGTCTTCTCCCATCATGCATCCGGCAGCTTCCAATACCTCTTTTGCCTTCTGCGGGTCGTAATCGTAATGCTCCACATCCGGGTCATCGTACTGATTCCGCTGCAATGGTCCGTAAGCCGTAATTCCCTCGCCAAGCAGAACAGCATCCACGATTGCCTGTCTGTCAATTGCATAGTTGATGGCAGGGATAATATCCTTATTTTTTTGCCAGTAATCGTTGTTAAAATTATACATAATGCCGCGGTAATCCGAAGTTTTCATCTCATAGCAGGTGATGCCTTCTTTTCCCTCGAAGTTCTTCGCATCCTTTGGCGTCAGTTGTACAAGGTCGAGCTCTCCGGACTGCATCTGGACTGCCTTGGCATTGTCATCCGGCACAATTTTGAACACAATCCTGTCAATGTTCGGTGCTCCCTTGAAATAGTCCTCATTCTTTACAAGTGTGATTGCCTGCCCGACATCCCAGCTCTCAATCTTATAAGCTCCTGTCCCGATTGGATGCCGGAAAAAATCAGACTCCTGCATATCCTCCCCTGCAAGCAGATGTTCCGGCAGAATCGCCATCGTCATATAGTCCAGAAAAGCAGCATTCGGCGCCGACAACTGAAAAGAAACCGTATGTGCATCCACCACATCAATCTCTTCCACATCCTCATAATTTGGCGCGTTCTCGGAACCATTCTCCGGATCCATAATTGCCTCGATCGTAAACTTCACATCCTCCGCCGTAAAAGGTTCGCCGTCCTGCCACTTCACATTTTCTTCCAGATGGAACGTATACGTATAAGTGTCCGCATCATAGTCCCAGCTTTTCGCCAGCGCCGGAACAACCTGGTTCTCACCGTCGTGGGCAGTCAGACCATCAAAAATCAGGATATTGATCTCACCATGCTCATCCATCGCCGGGTTGATTCTGGTATAATCATTGCTGCCGTAAACGAGTGTCGTTCCCTCCACACTCTCTGCTGTTACATCTCCAGCCTCTTCTGATCCATTTTTTACTGCCTCTGACTCCTGGCTGCCGCAGCCTGCTGCTGATAAAAGCATAACGGCCGCCAGAAGGATCCCTGTCCATCTCTTTTTCATTTCTGTTTCCCTCCAGTTTTTATTTGCAGCTTGTCCTAGTGTATTTCTCAGATATTCTCTCTTATTTTCCTCAAACTGCATTTCTTTGTTTTCATCATTCTACCTTGATTTTCTGATTACATACAAGCTCCCAGGGGGGATATTAAGCTCTTGTTTGCGTATCTTTTTGTGCAAACGTTTGCATATAAAAGACCTGAACGTATTTTCTCCGTTCAGGTCTTTTCTGGTCATCTGCCTCTGTATTTCTCTACGATTTTTTTCAAAACAGGCTCCGCAAAGAATGGCACCTCATACGCGTTCCCTTTTGCGCTCTTACGCATCCCGACCGTGATTCCAAGTGCTTCTCCTTTCTCCGTCGGACGTTCCTTCAAATATCCGTCCACACGCCTCATTTCTGTATAACTCTCCGAAAGCATCCAGTCCTGTATCTCTTTTATGGTCAGGCGCTTCATGCTTTCTTCATCCCGGAGTTCATTTAACTGTTCCACAAACGCACCCAGATAGCAGGATTCCGGGTATATTATCTGCCGCTCCATCTCATCTGTGATAAAGAACGGGCTTTTCACACGCTTTTCTTTTGTCCGCTGCTTTGTCTGCCCTGTATTCCCGGAAGCTTCCACAAGATCACCGAAGTAAAATTTTTCCTTTGTTCCACCTGTATATGCCCTGATGCAGTCCAGAAATTCTTCTCCGTATTTTTCATACTTATTCTCACCTACACCTGTCACTGTCAGCATCTCCTCCCTGCCCATCGGGAGTTTCACGCACATATCCACCAGCGTCTTATCCGAAAATACCACGTATGGAGGCACACTCTCCTCCTTTGCGATCTTCATGCGCAGTTCTCTGAGATGGTCAAAAAATTCCAGTCCTCTCGAATTCAAAATATCCGATCTCCTGTTTCCACCTGAAGCTTTTCTGCTGCTTTGTGTATCCGATTGCCTGCTTTCCTCTTCTTTCGGCTGCCGGATCGTAAGGACAGTCTCTCCCTGAAACAGCTCTGCTGCTTTCTCAGTAAGCCGGATCAGCGCATATTTGTCCTGGGTCTGTCTGAGATATTTCTGACTCAGAAGCTCTGCTGCAATTTTCTTTAATTCCTGCTCGTTATGACTGCTAAGTTTTCCATAACTTGCAAACCGTTCCGCGCCGTATTCGCGGAGCTTTGCGGTCTTCCTGCCAAGCAGTGTCCCGATGATCACATTGATGCCGTACCGCTGTCCGGATTCCCTCACGCACTGCAATATCAGCTTTGCCTCCTCTGTGACATCTTTTTCCACAAACTCCTTCTTACAATTGGAACAATATCCACAATCGGCTGTCTGGGTTTCCCCAAAATAGCGTAAAATGTAGGTTCTTAAGCATTCGGTCGTATTGCAGTAGGCATTCATGATCTGAAGCCGCTTCTCATCGCGCTCCCGGATCTGTTGATTCTCCTCCCAGGAAAAATCAGCATTCCCTTCCTTGCTCTCCAACAGCATCCGGTTGATCACAACGTCCTGAGCGGAATACAGTAATATACACTCGGACGGCTCACCGTCCCTTCCGGCACGCCCTGCCTCCTGATAATAATTTTCCATGCTCTGCGGCATATTGTAATGCAGCACATAGCGCACGTTTGACTTGTCAATTCCCATTCCGAACGCATTTGTCGCCACGATCACAGACGTTCTGTCGTAGACAAAATCATCCTGGTTCTCCTTGCGTTCCCCATTGGAAAGTCCCGCATGATAGCGGGTTACAGAAATTCCCTGCGCCAGAAGTTTTTCATAAATTTTATCTACATTTTTTCTTGTTGCACAATAAATGATACCACTCTCATCTGCATGTTCTTTTACATATCTGACGGTATAGGCATCTTTTTGCGAAACCTGTTCCACTGCAAAAAAGAGGTTCTTCCGGTCAAATCCCGTCACTAACACCTCTGGCTGCCTTAACCCGAGGACACAGATGATATCATTTTTGACCTCCTCCGTCGCCGTTGCAGTAAATGCTGAGAGTACCGGGCGATAGGAAAGACTTTGTACGAACTGGACAATCTTTAAGTAGCTTGGTCTGAAATCCTGTCCCCACTGGGAGATACAATGTGCCTCATCCACTGCGACCATAGAAATCTTTACCGATCTGGCAAACCAGAGAAAGTTCGTTGTCTCTAACCGTTCCGGTGCAACATAGATGATTTTATACTGCCCACGCGCGGCGAGTGATAATGCTTTCTGTATCTGGTTTTCGGTGAGGGAACTGTTGATATAGGCAGCGTGGATGCCTGCCTGGTTGAGCGACTGAACCTGATCCTTCATAAGTGAGATCAGGGGAGAAATAACGATGGTGATTCCATCCATTAAAAGTGCCGGGATCTGGTAGCAGACGGATTTTCCGGCACCGGTCGGCATGATTCCTAACGCATCCCTCCCGGAGAGAATGGCATCCATCAGATGCTCCTGACCGGGACGGAAAGTATCGTAGCCGAAGTATTTTTTTAAGGCTTCTTGTTTTGTCATAATTATTCCTTACTTTTGATATTTAAAATCGGTGCAACTCATTGTCTGATTATGGTTTAATAGCCAATTACGAAACTCCAATTTACGCTGTGAAGATTGTGAGGAACGGATGGATCTATGAGTTGCTTGGGTTACTCACTATTCTTCTGCGCAGGTGGCGGCGTACGAAGAAGAAGCACACGACCTGCATCACAATCGTTGCGATCCACGATCCCGGGTACGAGATGAAGAGGAAGAAAAGTGACCTGTTCTGCGGGAAGAAAACGAAAATCCAGAGAATTCTCGTTCCTACCGTTCCGATGATCGATAAAATCATCGGGACAACAGAATACCCCATTCCCCGCAAAGCTCCCGGAAACAGATCCATAATTCCGCAGAGGAAGTACGGGACGGTCGTGATAGACAGAATTTCTAAGCCACACCGGATGACTTCCGGATCTTCGGTATAAATCTGCAAAATCTCTGTACCGAAGAAATAAGCACCGCATCCTAAGGTCAGACCGACTGTCACTGTTAAGATCAGGCAGTCGATCAGGACACGGTCCATTCTCTTATACTTTCCAACGCCAAAGTTCTGGCTGGTAAAACTCATGCACGCCTGCGTCACAGAATTAACAGACACGAACAGGAAGCCGAGCACATTATTGGCTGCTGTGTAACCTGCCATTGCAATCGAACCGAAAGAGTTCACGGACGACTGTAACAGCGCATTGGAAAAGTTAATAACGGTACTCTGGATTCCTGCCGGAACCCCGACCTGAAAAATCTGGATCAGATATTCCTTCTTCATGGACAGCTTCGACGGATACAGCTTATAGCACGCGTCTGTTCTTCTTAAACAGCCCAAAACCAGCACACACGAAATCATCTGTGATACAACGGTTGCGATCGCAACGCCTGCCACGCCGAGCCCGAATACGATTACTAAAAACATATTTAACAAAGCATTGACGGTTCCCGCCAGAATCAAAAAATAAAGCGGGCGCTTCGTATCGCCCACTGCACGTAAAATTGCTGCACCGTAGTTATAAAGCATAAAAAAAGGCATGCCAAGAAAATAGATTCTCATGTAAAGTGTGGACAGATTGATGACATCATCCGGCGTTCCCATCAGGTTTAGTGCCCATTTCGAGAAAACTACCCCGACAACTGCCATCGCGATCCCACTGACTAACGCAAATAAAATCGCGGTATGTACCGTCTCTGACATTTCTTTTTCCCTGCCTGCCGCATAGAAACGGGCTGATAAAACATTTGCGCCCAGAGAAATACCAATAAAAAGATTGGTGAAAATATTAATGAGTGCCGTCGTAGACCCGACTGCAGCAAGCGACTCGCTCCCGCTGAACCTTCCGACCACCACAATATCCACCGCATTAAACATCAGCTGCAAAACCCCGGACAGCATTAATGGAAGTGCAAAGGAAATCAACTTGTCCATAATCGTTCCATTACACATATCTATCTCGTATTTATTTCTTTTCTTATCCAAAATCTTTATCCCCCGTTATGAACTATCATTCTCTTTTGTCCGCTGTCCTAGGAACCGGACAGAATCCGGACAACCACACACGTTCTATTGTACTCCATTTGGTTCAAAACCGGAATAGGTTTTTTCAAAAAGGTAACTGTGCAAAAAAACAGATGTGATTTTGAAGTATTTGATTCTTCAAAATCGCATCTGGTTTTTCTAAATTTTCTATAAACTTTTCTATCTGTATCTTGACATATTTGTGTCTCAGATGTAGTATTCTGTTATCTTATATGTAGTTTTCATTACTACGTGTAAAATTATTTGTTTCTACATTATATAATATATCCGTTACTATGAACCGAACTGAATAATTGCGAAACTCCCAGAAAATCAGGCAATTGCGAAACTCCCAGAAAACGTATCTTAGATTGTGCACAATGACCAAAGGCATAAGAAGACACTGGGGAGCGGCCGGTCCTTAGCGACCGTATTTTGGTCGCTTAGTACCGCTGCCAGCGACACGTAGCGAGAGCGTGTCTTCGTTGCCTTTAGTCATTGCGCACAATCTTCACAGCGTAAATTGGAGTTTCGCAATCGGCTATCCCAGAAAACGTTTGAAAGGAGATCTTTTTATGGAAATCACAATTCGCGAACCCGGCAGCGCCATCACTCACTTTATCGCCTGTATCCTCTCCCTCATGGCAGCCATTCCGCTGTTAATGAAAGCACACGGCAATGCAACTGAAACTCTGGCCATGACAATATTTACTGTCAGCATGATTCTGCTCTACGGAGCCAGCACACTCTATCACAGCATCAGCCACGTTTCCGCGAAAGTGCTTCGCGTCTTCCGCAAGATGGATCATATCATGATCTTTGTTCTGATCGCCGGTTCCTATACCCCGATCTGCATGGTCGCACTCGGCGGTAAGACCGGTTATGCACTGCTCGCCTTTATCTGGATTCTCGCCGCAGTCGGCATCCTCTTAAAAGCATGCTGGATCACCTGCCCGAAATGGTTCTCTTCTGTCATATATATTGCAATGGGGTGGACCTGTTTTCCACTGATCCACATGCTTTGGGGGACGCTGTCACATGCTGCTTTCGGCTGGCTTCTTGCAGGTGGAGTTATTTATACCATCGGCGGAATCGTATATGCCTTAAAACTTTCCGTCTTTAATTCCACGCACAGATACTTTGGTTCCCACGAGATCTTCCATCTTTTTGTAATGGGCGGAAGCCTCTGCCATTTCATCTGCATGTATTTATGTATGTAGCATCCACCTGATCCGGCATTCTTTCTGATCCATACTCCTTTTCACCAGTGCCCGCTTGTGCCAATGAAAGATTATGGATCACTTTTTTCTGACACTCCACAGATTCATCACTGCCACGATCAACAGGGAAAATGTCACAATCAACATGACATATTTCCCTGCTCCATTCATATCCCCTGCTGCCACTTCCGAGTAAATCGCAAGTGGCAGCGTTCTTGTCTTTCCTGCAATATTTCCGGCAATCATTGCCGTTGCACCAAATTCTCCAAGTCCCCTTGTAAAAGCAAGCACACCGCCGGATAAAATTCCCGGCTTTGCCTGTGGCAGCATCACTTTCCAGAAAATTGTGCGCTCGCTCATGCCGAGCGTCCGTCCTGCATAGATCAGATTCGTATCCACCTGTTCTAAGGCTCCGCGCGCTGACCGGTACATAAGTGGAAAGGAAATCAGCACTGCTGCTAACACCGTTGCCTCCCATGTAAAAACAATCTTGTACTGGAATACTTTTTCCAGAAAAAATCCAACCGGACGTTTCGTCCCGAAGATATAAAGCAGGAAAAAGCCCGCTACGGTCGGTGGAAGTACAAGCGGCATCGTTAAAATTCCGTCAATCCAGGCTTTTGCCCGCTCAGAGCGCATGGATACCACCCATCTTGCCGCCCATAATCCAAGAAAAAAAGTGATAAAAATGGAGATTGCCGATGTTTTCAACGAAATCAGAACCGGTGAAAAATCCATCCTCTTCCTCCTTACTGGTTGATCGTAAATCCGGCTTTTTCAAATACGGCAAGCGCATCTGCTGTCTGTAAAAATTCCATAAATGCATCTGCTGCCTCTTTGTTTGGAGCTTCTTTTAGTGCTGCAACCGGATAAATAACTTTCGATACGCTTCCTTCCGGAGCTTCTGCCACTACCGTAACTTTATCTGCTCTGGAAGCTGCATCTGTCGCATATACGATACCTGCATCTGCGCTGCCTTCTGCAACCCAGTTTAGCACCTCTGTGACATTGGTTCCAAGACTTAATTTATTCTCCACTTCGCCCCAGAGATTCAGGTTCTCCAGTGCCTCTTTGCCGTACTGTCCTGCCGGAACACTCTCAGGATCACCAATGGCTGCCATATCAGCATTTACAATATCCTCAAAAGAACTGTAACCTTCCTCTTTTCCTGTCGGGACGATGAGGACAATCTTATTCTCCAGAAGATCAACAGAAGCGTCCTCTGCAATATAACCTTCCTCTTTTAATGCATCCATCTGTTTTAAAGCAGCGGAAAAGAAAACATCCACACCTGCTCCTGCCTCGATCTGGGACTGTAACTTTCCTGAGCTGTCATAGGTTCCCTGTACTTCCACATTCGGATACTGTGCCTCAAACATTGGGATCAGTTCCTCTGTGAAAGATTTTTCCAGGCTGGCTGCTGCTGCTAATGTAACCGTACCGCTGATATCTGCGCCAGCTTCTGCCTCTGTTTCTGCCACTGACTCAGTCTGTGGCACTGTCTCTGTCTTTACCTCGGCATCTGCAGCGGCTGCAGGCGTTTCTGTATTTTTCTGTCCACAAGCTGCAAGCCCAAGGGCTGTTATTGTCACTAGCATCATTGCAAATTTCTTTTTCATATGTTCTCTCTGTCTCCTGAAATTCTGTTCTATGACCTGAAAAGACTGATATGCCTGAATTTCTCCACGATCGGATATCCCAAATTTCAGTTCTTCTTATTATTTACTGTCACTTATGATTGACAGCACAATTATAAGCATTTCCTTTCAAAATATCAAGCCCATGTCCCAATGCCCCGATCGCATATTCGAGACACTCCCGTACTGCCTTCGGGCTCCCCGGGAGATTCACGATCAGTGCGTCCTTCCGGATGCCGGATACACCTCGCGAGAGCATCCCTCTCGGTGTAACCTGCAGGGAACAATACCGCATTGCCTCCGAGATTCCCGGTGTCTCCCGCTCGATCACCCGCTTCGTCGCCTCCGGTGTCCGATCCCGCTTCGAAAACCCGGTTCCGCCAGTCGTCAGAACCAGATCCGCTTCATCACCATCACAGATCTGAATAAGCAGCGCCGCCAACATCTCCTCCTCGTCCGGGATCAGTTCCCGCCGGACCACTTCATATCCTTCCTTCTCCACAATCTCTGCGATCACACTGCCGCTTACATCCTCACGCTCTCCCTTATATCCACTGTCACTCAACGTAATAATTGCCACTCTATATGCCATCTCTTTCTCCTCCTGTCCAATCATAATTCTATATTTTTAGTATTTATTCAAATAATATTATCGGTGCTTCATGCTCTTCATCCATATTTTTTCGGATTCTTTATTATTTTGAAATATAGCCAAAGCGAAACTCGTCCATAACCTGAATAAGATTTTGCAAGAGAGGCTGTGTTCATGACAGACCTTGAGGAGCCGCCGGTCCTTAGCTCGGCGCCTCGCAGCATTCGTAGTTGTCAGCCAATACCTAGAATGCGAGGCGGGGAGCTTAGTACCGCTGCGAGCGACGCAGAGTGCAAACGTGTCTGTCATGAATACAGCCTCTCTTGCAAAATCCCCACAGCCTACAGACGAGTTTCGCCCCAAACCACTTCAAATGGATCACCTTCCGAGATCATCCCCCCATGAAGCACCCTCGCAAACACTCCATTGGTCGGCATAATGCATTTCCCCATCTTCTGAAAGATCTCGCACCCGTTATGGCATTCTTTCCCGATCTGGGTCATCTCGAGCTCCACATCGCCGCACCGGAACTTCGTCCCGACTTCCATCTTCGTAAAATCATATCCGCTCACGACAAGATTCTCCCCGAACGCTCCGTCTGTCACGCCCGCCCCCTGTCTGTTGAACTCCTGAATTGTCTCGTATGAGAGCAGTGACACCTGTCTGTGCCAGTTTCCCGCATGGGCATCGCCCTCAATTCCCCAGTCCTTCACAAATGTTGCTGTATGTATATTTTTCTTTTGCGTGCCCCGCACCTCACTGGTGCAGACCGCGATTACTTTTCCCATCTTCTGTCATCCTCCTATTTTGGACATCGTATGTTGCTCCGCATGCTCTTCTGCTGTTTCCCATGCTTTTTTCTCCCGAAAATGATGACCTTGCGGTTTTCTGGAAATCTCCTGCAAAAAGTGCTCTTCTATCTGCATGTCCGTCACCGCCTCGTCCCGGAGCAGTGCCCTCACATCTAAGGTTTCTCCATATTGCAGACAAGTCTTTAGCTTTCCGTCCGAAGTCAGCCGTATCCGGTTACAGCTTCCGCAGAACTGATGCGAAATGGCACTGATAAACCCAATTTTTCCTGCAAAACCTTCTATCTGTGCATAATGTGCCGGTCCATTTCCACCGGCTTCCTGCCCGCTGCACGGAATAAGTGGACCATACGCCTTCTCTAAAATTTCCTGGATCTGCTCCTCCGGTATTCCCCTTTTCCCCTGTCCAAGCCCGATTGGCATCATCTCGATAAAGCGCACCGCCAGTTTTTGCTCTCTGGCAAGCCCGGCAATCGCTGCCACCTCGTCTACATTTGCTTCTGTCGTAACACAGTTGATCTTCACGGTAAGCTCCGGATAGCGGAGCGTCTCACGGATTCCCGCTACGGTATCCGAAAGTCTGTCCCTTCTTGTGATTTTCTCATATTTTTTCCGGTTCAAAGTATCCAGACTGATATTGACTGCATCAAGCCCGGCATCCACCAGCCCTTTTATCTGCTCTTTTAAAAGAACACCATTGGTCGTCAGTGTCACGCTCTCCATTCCACAGTCCGCTTTCAATGCCCGGACAAGTGTGTCCAGATTCTTCCGGACAAGCGGTTCCCCACCCGTCAATTTTACACGCGAGATGCCAAGCTTTCTCCATATTCTGGCGAGTCTTATGATTTCTTCGTAAGAGAGCACCTCGGAATGGGAAAAGCAGGTGACGCCTTCCTCCGGCATGCAGTATACACAGCGCAGATTGCACCGGTCCGTCACAGAGATCCGTATATAATTGATTTCCCGGTTCCAGTTATCTTTCACTGTGCTCCTCCTCTTTTTTCCTGCCAGGGAATTCATGACCCTAATCTACACGTACTTCGCACGGCAGTCTTTATTATACCAGATGCATGCAAGAATATCCAAAAAAACTTCTGCTTCTGACAAGATGTCTTTCGTTCATAAGATATATTTTCCCGTGAGTGAAAATGAACGCCAAAAGATCCATGCCGGAAATGGAAGCTGAAATCACCCCAAATTCCTGCACGGATCTTTTTCCCTGCGTTATCCCTCAACTATTTTCAGAATATAACGCCGTATTATTACATTTTTATTTTGTTGTAATTACAACTGTTTTTGGTTCGCATCCCTCTGCTGTAAAGGTCACTCTGATCTCGCCAGCCTCCTCTGTAGAGCGGATGACTGCCATCACCTCACCGTCAAAGGTCTTCCATGTGGTATCGTCATAGCTTCCGATCGCTCTCGGATCCGCATTTCCGAATCCCTGTAATACACCGGCTCCCTCTACAGAAACGGTAACTTCCTTCTGTGCGAAGATATTTTCCACACCGTTTTTGTCCGTCAGTTTTACTGTTACGAACGCAAGGTCACTGCCGTTTGCTTTTAATTCCTGTCCTTCGCATACGGTCTGAAGTTCTACTTCATTCTCTGCGGTCTTGAGTACAAATCTTCCGGTCTCTGCACCGTTTACGTAGCTGACTGCAACAAGCTCGCCCGGTTCGTAAGTCATCTCATAGGAAGTGGTAAAGCCTGCTGCCTTTCCAGCCTGTTTTCTTCCGAGTGATTTGCCATTTAAGAAAAGTTCTACTTCATCGGCGCTGCTGTATACATCCACATTGGCAGGTTTTCCTTCATATCCCGGCCAGGTCCAGCTTGCCACATTGTCTTTTAACATCCAGGCAGTCTGGGAATGTGGCATACCGTATTTATCCACACGCTCTACTGCGATATATGGTGCCTTGCGAAGTCCGTACACAATCTCACGCAGATAGCTGATCGGACGGCGGTAACCGATAAGGTTGATATCGCCGATATAAGCGATACGATCTGGATAAACACCGTTGAAGTTCTGGGTGCCGTCATAGTAGAAGACGCCACATCCTGCCTCACCAAGGTAGTCATAACCGGTCCAGGTATAATCACCGATCACATGATGGTTCCGCTCTACGATATCCCACAGTCTAACGATATCTGCCGGATAAGTCTCCGTTCCAAGCACTGTCTTATTCGGATGCAGCTTTTTCTCTAACTCATGACGTCCGGTCAGATAGTTCAATCCGATGATGTCCATTGCCTCGGATGCCTCCTGAATGGTCTCACTCATGATCGGATGGCACGCCATCTTGTCCGCTGCCTCACCAACCATAAATGCCATCATACTGTTTAAAACGCTCGCGCCTTCCTCTTTGTGTCCGTCATCAGATGCTGCAGGCTGTTTTGCTGCCATCTCTGCCATCAGCTCTTTGATGATAAGTCCCATCTTGTCGCCGAGTGCCAGCCAGCCATTGATCGCATTGGTCGTAAATCTGGATGCATCAAGATCATGGAACAGGTTGCAGATGTGTCTGTTGATCTGCGCCCCTCTTGCACTTCCGAGATCCGGGATCTCATTTCCTGCGGAATATAAGACTACAGATGGATGATTGTAATCTTTTTCAACCATTCTTGTGATCTCAATATCCATATGCTCTAAGAAATAGGTTGCATAGTCATTGGAATTCTTATGCTTCGTCCACATATCGGAAAGCTCATCCATGACAAGCATACCGTATTTATCGCAGGCGTCTAACATCTCCTTGCTCATCGGATGATGGGCGCTTCGGATACTGTTGAATCCGGCTTCTTTCATCTGACGGCATCTGCGCTCTTCGGCTGCCTCGTAGGTAGCAGCTCCGATGATACCGTTATCATGATGGATACAGGTTCCTCTTAATTTTACTTCTTTTCCATTCAGGCGGAGTCCGTGCTCTGCATCAAGCTCTAACGTACGGATACCAAAGTGCTCTTTCACGCAGTCAAGTTCTTCCTCGCCGGAGATAATCTTCATCTCACACTCATACAGATCCGGATGCTCGGTGTCCCAGAGCTTTGCATTTTCGATACAGATTCTCTGATGAACTTTCTCTTCCTCGTTTGGATACATGGTCACTTCCACAACATCCTCTGCGACTTTCTCTCCCTCAGAGGTGATCTGGCATACCACTTTTACCTTTTCCTTCGTTCCTGCGATCTTTTTTACTTTCGTGCAAATATCAATGATGGAAGCTTTCTCGTCTGCGGTTGTGGTTGTGATCTTCACACCATCAGCCGGAATATGTACTCTGCTTCCCACAAAGAGGTTTACATTACGGTAGATACCGCTTCCGGAATACCATCTCGTATTTTTCTCTGCCTCGTTGTTGGCGATCACCATGATCTCATTATCCTGACCATACTCTAAGTATTTGTCGAGAACTACATAGAAATTAGAGTATCCATAGAGCTGTGTGGCTGCAAGATTGTCATTGACATAAACCATTGCCTTCTCATAGACACCTTCGAACTCTAATACAACGCTTTTATCTGTCCAGTCTGCCGGTACATGGAGTGTTTTTTTATAGGTATAACCACCGCCCGGCCAGAATCCGGTCTGTGTCTTGTGTGCGGTATCCGGAGTACGCTCCTCGTGTACCATCGCATCGTGTGGGAGCTGGACGAATGTTTTCTCCTGTGCTCCTCCCATTAAGGATGCCATCATAGCCGGGCCGCCTTTGATGAATTCCCAGTTTGCATTCCATTTGCTCTTTACCATAATATGTTACCTTCCTTTCTTGGTTGTGACGGTGACCTGCGAAACTCAAATATAGGCTGTGAAGATTGTGAGCAATCCACTATACTTTTTCTATGAGTTTCGCTGTTGTCTCCCTGATACAGATAGCAGAGATACCTTTCTCATTATCTTGAAAAAATATCTCTGCTATCCTTCTTTCCAGCTATGTTTTCATTTCACATAACTTTTGTTCATTTTTTATTTCTGTGATACGATTTTTATATACCGTATCTGTTTTCACATGGTCATTCGCCAGATGCTATGGCCACTGATAACTTCTCAATGTTGTTTCATTTCTGGTTTTTCTTATTTAACTCCGTGAGCTGCATCCCAGTCAGCGTTAGCCTTCTCAACATTTAAGAAGTACATGATTACTGCAATCAGGACTACAGATACCATTGGGAACCACAGATACATGAAGTTTAACATGTTAAGTGCAGATGCTGACTGCTCTGCAGCATTTGCCACATATCCACCAACGTCTAATAAGATACCGCAGATGGCTGTTCCAAGTCCACCACCAACCTTGATACCTAAAGATGAGCAGGAGAACATAGCTCCCTCGATATGTTTCCCCTGTGTACGTACTGTATACTCAGAAGTTGCGGAAATCAGTGCATTGATATCTCCTGTTACAGGGCTTGCAAATAATCCTGCGATTGCGGACATTATTAACATCATTGGTACATTCATGGCGTAACCAGCTACAATGAATCCTGCACGAAATACAGCTGCTAAAATATATCCAAATAAGTTGATCTTATACATTCCTTTGAATTTTTTGATCAGTGCCGGTGTAAGGGCAAGACCAACGATCATCGGAATCATCTGTGCTGCCGAAAATGCACCAAGCATACTGACATCACCAAGTACATAAGTACACCAATAAGTACCAACACCTGCGATACCTGTCTGAATATATGTCAACATATAGAAGACAGCGATCAGGATAAAGTATTTATTCTTTAATAATAATTTTAAAGACTCTACAAAAGAAATTTTCTCTTCCATAGATGCAATGGCTTTGCTCTCTTCCATTCCTTCGGAAAGTTCTTCCGGTGAAAGCTCTCTAACAGAGAATACAGAAATTGTATTAACAACTAACGCGATCAATGCATAAATGATAGCTACTGTTTTCCAGCCGACTGCTCCGCCACCGAATTTACCAACAAGCCCTACTGTGACAGAAGCTACAATAATATTTGTTGCAAGTGCGAACATGAAACGGATAGATCCCATCTGTACACGCTCATTTACGTTCTTTGTGATCAAAGAAGTAAGAGAGGCATATGCGATGTTGTTAGCGGTATAGAATACTGCATTTAATAAAGTATACGTAATGAAGAAGAATGCATACTGTGCAGTAGTGCCCCAGCTTGCAGGAATTGAGAATACTGCCACCAGACAGATACAGCATCCAATCTCTGTCCATAACATCCAAGGTCTTGCTTTTCCCATCTTTGTATGAGTCTTATCCATTAAGTTACCAAAGAATACGTCGGATACACCATCCAGACACTTTGATGCCATGATCAGCATACCAACCACACCAGCTTTTAAACCAACTGTATCTGTCATGTAAATCATGACGAAACTGGTAAGAAGTGCATAAATACAGTTCGCTGCAAGGTCACCTGAACCATAACCAAGTTTGTTGTACCATTTCAAATATTTCTTTTCGTTTGCGTTCATCGTAAACTACCTCCTCTTTTTAAAGCTGAATCTTCGTGGTCTTAAGATCTGCTGCATCTGCGCTTGATCCTGCGTAAACGGTATATTCCATCGCCTCGAGCTTCCACTCTCTGTGGCTTGGGTCGTACCATTTTAGCTTTTCAAGCGGAACGGCGATCTGTACGTCTTCTTCCTCACCTGGCTGTAAGGAAACACGTTTGAAGCCTTTCAGCTGTTTCACCGGTCTGTCCACACTGGAATTCTCAAAGCCTACATATACCTGCACTACTTCGTCACCGGAAATGGTGCCGGTATTCTTTACTTTTGCATGTACTACGAGCTGGTCCCCCTCGACAGCTGCCGTAGGTTCTGCAAAATCAAAGGTTGTATAACTTAATCCATATCCATATGGAACGAGCGGTCTGATACCATGTTTCTCAAGTCTTGTATATCCGTGATAATACTCGTAGTACTGGTCGGTTGCCTCCCAGTCTACATAAGGAAGATCCTCTTCCTTATATGGTACGACATATGGGAGCTTACCGGACGGATTCACATCTCCGTACAGGATCTCCGCGATTGCAGTTCCACCTTCCATACCCGGATAATAAGCCATCATGACTGCATTTACACAGTCATACCATTCTGTCATCATAATCATATTGCCACCGATCAGGACAACTGCGGACTTCGGATTCTCCGGTCCGACTTCCTGAATCAGCTTAATCTCATCTTCGTGGAGCCCGAGGCTTGTCTTTCTGTCTCCGCCCATCGCTCCGGTATAGTTCGCCGCCTGGTCTGCGGATACGAACTCACCTTCATCATCGTGATTGTATCCGACTACGAATACGACTGCGTCTGCCTCTCTCGCTAACTTCTTAGCACTTTCGAGATCGGATCCGTCATTGAAAATCACTTCACTGTCCGGATTGATCCGTTCCATGCCCTGTACCGGTGTTACCACATATGGCGGGCGAACCCAGCTGGAACCGTGGTCTCCGATATTTTCTTTATTGGCAAGCTTGCCGATCATGGCAACCTTTTTCACTTTGTCCTTCTTTAATGGAAGAACTCCCTCATTCTTGATTAAGGTGATTCCTTCCTCGGCCGCCTTCTTTGCAATGGCGATGTGTTCCTCACATCCTACCACTGACATGTCATATTCTTTATGTCCCATGTCAAAAGCGAGGATCGTTCTGACAATTCTAAGTGCTGCTTCGTTGACCTTTTCCTCTGGTACGAAACCATCCTGCACTGCTTTCACAAGACGGTCGCCAAAGTACTGTGTCCACATCATCTCCATATCCTGTCCGCCGTTTGCTGCCTCTACCGTATCTAAGACACCCCAGCAGAAGTCTGACATGACGAATCCGTCGAAATCCCATTCCTTTTTCAGTACCTGATCTAACAGATATTTGTGATGTCCGCACTGTACGCCATTATAACGGTTGTAGGAACTCATGATACTTGCCGCTCCTGCATCGATACAATCCTTGAAATGCGGCAGGAACACTTCCTTCTCTGTTCTCTGGTCACAGGTCACGCTGCATTTGAATCTGGCATTCTCCATATCGTTGAATGCGTAATGCTTCACGCATGCCATGATGTCTTCATCCTGGACACCTCTTACCAGTGCAGCCCCCATCTGACCGATCTGAGTCGTCTCTTCTCCGTATGTCTCCTGGCTTCTTCCCCATCCAGGATTGTACGGCATGTTGATGCAGACACCTGCGAACAGGTTTCCTCCGAATGCCCGTACCTCTTTTCCGATACAGTGACCTACCTGCTCCTCAAGCTCCGTATCGAATGTGGCTCCCCTTGCCATCGATACCGGGAAACAGGTCGTCTGATTATTTCCGCACACTACCCCTCTTGGTCCATCTGCAAAAAGCATTGGCGGAATGTTCTTCTCCTCAATTCCTCCTGCTGCATATGGAACTACATTATAATGATTCTCGTCACTTGCCATATCCCCCATCATGGCGATCAGGTCTTCCTGGGAAAGCTTGGTGATATCAATATTTCCGCTCATCAGCCATACTTTCTGCTCCAGGGTCAGATCATCCACGATCTTTTTGGCTTCCTCTGTGAGCCCGAGTCTGTATTCCTTCGTTGCTCTCATTTTGGATCTGCCCTTCTTTCTGTATGTAATACCCTCTCCTAGTGTGTACGATAACACATAAATCAATAATAGAAGCTATTAACAAAAATGTCAATAGCTTCCGGATTTCTAATCACTTTTTAGTTATTTTGTACAATTTTCTTTTGTTTATTTTTTAACTATGTTTTTGAAATGCCTGTGTTATCGCACACACTTTTGCACTTTAAAGTATTAGTTTTGGTGAAGATTTTGCAGGATGTGAATATGGAGCTCTGTGTAGCAGTTCTTTTCCTTCGGTTTTTCCCCGAATGCCAGATACCGGAACAGAATCTCAAGTGACAGCGCTCCCTGCACCTTAGGCTGCTGACTGATCGTGGCATCCACCACTCCATCCTCCATCATCTGCGCAAGTGTCTCCGCCACATCGTTTGTCACGATTTTGAGCTGATGATCCGTATCCGCCCGATGGATCAGTTCACAGATCTTATAGTCTGCCGGGTTCGCAATATAGACCATATTCACATCCGGGTACTCTTCTAACATCTTCTCCACCTGGATATCGTTTTCTACCGGATCATCTAAGATCTGCCAGCATCCTTCGATCTTCATCTGCGGATAATATGCTTCTGCTTCCTTCCGGAAGCCCGCAATACGTTCAAAAGAGCTTGCTGCTTCCTTCAACCCCTGTGAGAACATGCATACTCTCGCATCCTTACCGCCTGCAAGCGCACATAAACCGGCTGCAAGACGTCCTGATTTTTCATAATCACAGCCGACATAGGCAAGATACTTCCGGCCATTCAGAATGCTATTGTAAAATACAACCGGCTTTTTTTGTTTTTCCATCGCTTCCATGCAGCAAAGAATCTCTTTTGCTTCCATACCGATCGTTACAAGACCATCCGCGTCTTTTATGATCTGTTCGATCCCCTTTATGTTATCCTGCACAGCCTTCGCTTCACGGTTCGTCCACAATTTTAAGAACTCCACCCTGACACCATAGGCTTCTAACTCCTTCGCTTTCCTGAGTGCTGCCTCCTCCACATCTTTGAAAAACGGATTATACGTAGTCTCCGGAACCATAAAGCAAATCTTTAATCCTTTTTTTCGGACGGCAAGCCCCTGTGCTACAGTATTCGGTTTGTATCCTGCTTTCTCCACAACTGCATTTACCTTCTCCTGCGCTTCCCTGCTGACGCGGCCGCGGTTATGCAATACACGGTCCACCGTTCCGATGGATACCCCCGCTTCTTTTGCAATCTCTTTTATCGTGATCATAATACCTTCCCCTGCTCTTAATTATTCCTTCCCCCATTATACCTTTTCTAGCCTATTGTCTCCATCTTAACCCCGAAAGTCCTGTCTGTAAACCGTTTCCGCGTTAATTTTCCTTTTCTGTTATCGAACATACTGTTCTTCGCACTGCAACACCTCCGGTCAGGGCTGCAGCTTTCCGTTCCACTATGCACGGTAACGGTTCAGGCACGCATAAATTTCCTGTTTTCTCGGCAGTGCATAACCTCCGGAGATCCGTCCACGGTCTGCCACAAATCCCATGCCGTCTTCGGTAATCTTTTTCCAGAGAAACTCTGCTGTATCAGAAATAGTCCTCTTTCCATCCGAGAGATGTTCCACCGCATATTTTAGCAGCATGCCAAGGTACGCCGTCTGCTCGCTGTCAATAAGCTGCTCGACATAGCGCAGATCTACATTCTGTTTTCCGAGCAGGAACCCGTCCACACCGAGTGTCTTTAACTTCCACTGTTCCGGCTCCTCTTTTCTCACCTCGCCGCTCCGGTAATCCCTTCTTCTCGTTCCGCCGTTTTTCTCCTTTTCCATCCTGCGGCTGCTCTCCGGAAAACGGAAAGTCTTTGGCTGCTCTTTCGATACCGGGAATTGTCCACAGAGTTGCTTTGCTTTCTCCGTGATATCCACAGGTACATAGCAGTCCATCTGGATCACTGTGTCTGCGATGTGGAAAAATGCGCCGGAGCTCCCGGCAACTAAGATGGTAGACATTCCCGCTTTTTCATATAATTCCACTGCACGCGATACGAACGGTGTGATCGGCTCCTTTTCCGGGCTGACCACCTGCTGCATAAATGTGTCGCGAACCATAAAGTTTGTAGCAGAGGTATCCTCATCGAGCAGGATCAGCCTGCTTCCAGCCTCCATGCTCTCCACGATTCCGGCAGCCTGCGATGTGCTTCCGCTCGCATCCTCCGTGGAAAAGTGTTTCGTATCCTTCCCGTTTGGCAGGTCATTGATAAAGAGGGAAATATCCGTATCCTTTATAAATCGTCCGTCCTCCGCGCGAAGCTTCACTGCTGTCTCATCCGTGATGACATACTCTCTTCCATCCCCGGCAATGTGGTTGTAAACACCAAGCTCTAACGCATTTAGCAGCGTCGATTTTCCATGGTAACCGCCGCCGACAATCAGCGTGATCCCCTCCCGGATTCCCATTCCGGTAATCTTCCCTTTATATGGCAGGGAAAGCTCCACACGCATGGAATCCGGGGATGTAAAACGTACCGCCTGCTTCATCGGTCTCTGTGAGATGCCGCTCTCCCTCGGCAGGATCGCTCCATCTGCGACAAATGCCACATAGCCGTGCTCCTTCAGCCAGTCCCTCACCGCCTGCTGGTCTTTGGCAAGCTCGATCACGTTTTTTATCTTTTCCGGCTTTAAGTTTCTGTAATAAAAAGCTTGCTCCACGCATGCCGGAAGGTATTCGAATAAAATCTTATCCAGCTCCCTTGCATTAATCGTCCTGCCATTTGCCGGGAAGCCGACGGAAAATCTTGCCACAATCTCCCTCTCCCCCACTTCACAGGCTGTCCGTTTTAACACTTCCTGCCCGCAGGACGTGACGGAGATCTGCCCGCTCTTTCCGGATCCCTTCGCCTTATAAGTGTATTTGCGTATCTCCTCCCCGAAGGTGCGCAGCAGCTCATCTGCAAGTGCAGTGCGTGTCAGATCGTCCTTACAGGTAAATTCCGGGAAACCGGCTGCCTTCCTGTCTACCGTCACGCGCACCTGGGAAGGCGCTGCAAACGGGTCTCCCTGTACGTGGTCGATAGAAAGTGTGTATTTCGGAAACTGATAGCTTCCCTGTAACGATTTGTATAACGGATAGCTTTTATGGTCGATGCTTCTTAACTGCTCTCTTAAATCAGTCTGTGTCTTCATGATCTGATCCTTCCTTTTCTTTTTCTGTGCGTGTCAGATACCTCTTCCCGGCAGATTCTTACCGTTTGGTCATCTGCCTGCTCTCTGCCCTTCTCTCCCGCCTTGCACGCTGCCGGTTCCTGCAGTCCTCACACATCCGGTAAGGATACATCGCCGGCAGGATCTTTCTGCAGACCGTACAGCGCTTTCTGCTGTCCTGCTTGGAGTACTTTAACCGGTCGATGATGCCAAGGGAGCATGCCTCCTTCTCCTCCACGATCTGATGGAAAAATTCCGGCGATGTACACTTTGTTTTTCTCGCGAATGCAAAGTACAGGTCTAACACTTTATAATTATACTCTAACGTATCAAGTCCGTCCCCCGATAAAAGATCATAATTCAAAAACGGTTCTATCTCGATCCCTTCGTAAAGCATCGTGCACAGGTGCGTCCACACTTTATAAATTCCAGTCTTTAATTCCGATGGGATGCAGATCAGATCCCACATCGCCTCTTTGGTAAACTGTGGACAGTTTGCCTCTAAAAACCGGCACTTGATCAGATTCTCTGTCATATCCGCCTTCTTAAACATTCCCTGATCCTCGATCTTCGCCCAGCGCTCCATCGTCTCGGAGAGCTTCATGTCAAGCTGTAACAACGTATCCGGCATCTGAATACAGGCATATGCGATCTTTCTCTGCGGCGCGTAAAGCTGCCTGCGCAGATATTCGCTGTCCTCTAACGCATTGACATAACCTTTTTCATACATGCCCTTCCGTCCTGCCCTGCCTGCGATCTGCTTGATCTCCTGTCCTTTCAGCTTCCTGCTGATCACGCCGTCGTACTTCTCGTCCTGCAAAAAGACAATACGCTCAATCGGCAAATTAATCCCCATCCCGATCGCATCTGTCGCCACAACCAGATCGGTCTCGCCGTCATAGAACTTCCGCATCTCTTCTTTGCGCACACTGTACGGCAGTGCCCCGTAAATCACGCTCGGTCTGTATCCCTCACTCTCCAGTTCTGCAGCCGTCTGCAACACTGCTTTTCTGGAAAATGTGATCAGGGCATCATGCGGTCTCACGCTGTCCGGATAGGAAAAAGCCTCCCGTTCGAATACAAGCGGAATCTCCCTCTTGTGGTTCACGATCTCATAGGTATCCCCGCAGGCATACACGATCTGTTTGATGATATCGAGTGCATCCGGTGCCATACAGACGTGAATTCTTTTCGACAGGCAGCCCAAAATTGCCCGCGTCCACGCCCAGCCTCTTGCCGGATCTTCAATCATCTGTGCCTCGTCAATTACACAGACTTTATATTCATGGCTGACATCCAACATCTCCACCGTGGAAGACATATGCGCACAGCCCTCCCTGATATCCGCTTCCTCCCCGGTCAGCATGGAGCACTCCACCCCGGCCTGCAGCAGTTTCTCCTGTGTCTCAAGGGCAAGCAGACGGAGCGGTGCCAGATAGACACCGGAGGCAGCATGCATCATCTCCTCCACCGCCTCATAAGTCTTTCCGGTGTTCGTCATGCCGACATGCAGGATAAAATGCCGGCTCATTGCGCGTGCCGCCGGATATAACAGTGTGTAATCGTCCGGGATATGGTCAAGCAGCGCCCTCGCATTCTTCACCACCGTAAACTGCTCATAATTCGGATTGACCGTCATCAGAAACAGACAGTCGTCCTGTGATGTCTTTGCGAAGAAGTGGTCTGTCAGAAGATCTGCCAATCGGCTTAACATGGAATCATAAATATTTTCCCGGAAAACACCATACTCCTCCGGCAGTTCTTCCGCTTTTATTTTCAGTTTCAGCTGGCTGTAAATTGAAACATTTACAAAATTATCCAGACAGCGGTAACGCTTTTTCTGTTTTCCTGTTATCGTATAAAGATCGTACCGGAACGATGCCTTGTTCTGCTGTCTGTAGATGGCAAGCAGCGCCTCCTCCGTCAGCGGAACATAATTCTTTTTCTTCATGACATATAGCTCCCTCGCGCCGAGTGCGCGGCGCAGAAGCTGGTTCATGGTCTGATCCATGGACTTTTGCAGTTCTGTGCTGTAGAAGTTCGGAAGCTCTTTCTGGACAGATTTCTTTATGTAGGTGTGGATTGCTTTATTCGGTGTTCTTTTTGGCATAGTGGTTCTTCCTGTCTGTTTTGTTTCATTGGTCCTTTTACTTTTTTTCCAAAATATAATTTATTATAGCAGTTCTACATTTGTCTGTCATTAACTATTTTAAAATTCGTCCGCATTTCTTCATTTCTTCATTTTTGACATCTTATTCAAAATCAGATTTTACAGAAAAAAGACCTGTGCACAGTTGCACAAGCCTTTTTTATTTTTAATGAAACTTCTATTCTGATTTTGTCCTGTTTCCCCGTCTGATTATACTCCTGTTTCCACCTGCTTTAAGCAGCTTTTGAGGTCATCCTCCGGATTGCTGATCTGCTTAAGGTCAAACGTATCCACAAGATACTGTAATACATTCGGGCTTAAGAAAGCCGGGAGCGTCGGTCCTAAATAAATCCCCTTAATTCCAAGACTTAACAGTGCCAAAAGATCTGCGACTGCTTTCTGCTCATACCACGATACAATCAATGTCAGCGGTAAGCTGTTCACATCGGTATCAAAAGCATCCGCCAGGGCTGTCGCAATGCGGATGGCAGAATACACATCGTTACACTGCCCGATATCCAAAAGCCTTGGCAGTCCTGCCACTTCCCCGAATTCTAATTTGTTAAAACGGTACTTGCCACAGGCGAGCGTTAAGATCATACAGTCTTTCGGCACGGCTTTGGCAAATTCTGTATAATAATTTCTTCCGGGTCTCGCACCATCACAGCCTCCGATCAGAAAGAAATGACGGATTTTTCCTTCCTTCACTGCACCAACGATCTGGTCTGCATAGCTTAATGTGGCATGATGTCCGAACCCGACTAAAATCTCCTTCGGTTCTTCCTCCTCCATAAAACCTCCCAGTTCGATCGCCTGCTTTATGATCCCGCTGAAATCCTTTTCCCCGTTCTCCTTTTTCCCGATATACTTCACGCCTTCCCAGCCTACCACATTTGTGCTGTAAATCCTGTCCTTATAGCCCTCCCGCGGGCGCATCAGGCAGTTTGTCGTCATAAGGATACAGCCCGGAAGGTTGTCGAACTGTTTCTGCTGATCCTGCCATGCCCCGCCAAAGTTTCCGACAAGATGGGTGTATTTTTTCAGTCCCTGATATCCGTGGCATGGAAGCATCTCTCCATGCGTATAGACATTGACACCTGTGCCCTTCGTCTGCTCTAGCAGCATCTCAAGATCCTTTAAATCATGCCCGGAAACAATAATAAACGGTCCCTTTCTGCGATGCACATTCACCTTATGCGGCACCGGATTTCCATAGACCGATGTATTCGCCTCATCTAAAACCTTCATCACTTCGCAGGCATTCTCCCCGGTTCGCATCGTCAGACGGATCAGTTCCTCCACTGTAAGGCTGTCATCGGTGAGTGCTGCAAGTGCCTGCAGATAGAAGCGGTCCACCTGTTCGCTGTAATATCCCAGTTCCCTTGCCTGATGTCCGTATGCACTGATTCCTTTCAATCCATACAACACGGTCTGCCTGAGAGAACGGATATCAATATCCAGCTCCTGGTCATACATGATTCCGGCAATCGGTGCATCTTTTAACATCTCCGTTTTCGTATCCGGAAGATCATATACCGCATGCGCAGGTGGATTCTCCCCGTCCCCTGCCCGCTCCCGCAGTTCCTCTTTGATCTGTCCGGACTGCCTCAACAGCTCCACATGCACATCTGCATCAAAGTTTACATTGGTGAGTGTGGTAAAAAGAACCTTTTCGATAAAACAAATCGTGTCCTTCTCCACCTCCTCGCCGTTCTCAAGCAGCCGGTTTCCATAATAGCTGATCCCTTTCACCTGAAAGATCAGCAGATCCTGAAGCCCTGCAATCTCCGGTGTCTTTCCGCAGACACCGAGCCTGGTGCACCCTTTTCCATTAGCTGTCTGCTCGCACTGATAGCAGAACATCTCATAATTCAAATCCATATTATTGCTCATCACATACCTCTTTTCTTTTTTTCATTCAGAGGTAGTATGGGCAGACAGCTGGGATTTTATCCGTTTAACGGATGCTGCAGATTTTTGTAAATTTGATCCATATCATACTCCGGTGCTGCATTTAACACTGCTTCCTTAAATCCCGTCAGCACCATGTCCCCTTCCACAATGACCGGGCGCTTTACGAGCATCCCATCCGTCGCCAGCAAACGTAACTGTTCCTCTTCGCTCATGGATAACAGCTTCTCTTTTAATTGCATATTTTTATAGAGGAGACCGCTTGTGTTAAAAAATTTCTTCATCCTCCTCCTGCTTTTCTATATATACGAATGATCCACCTTCGCCACCACATAATAGTTCTCGCCAAAGTGCTCCTGCACATCCTGCAGGATTTCTGTGAGCAGTTCCTCATCTGTCAGCCGGAAATTAAAGGGTGCCAGCACATCGAAGATCAGATTCGTGTGGGATTCCCCTGTCACCATGCGGAAATCGTGAATGGACAGTTCCTCATCTATTGCTTTGATTAACGATACCATTGCCGCCTTCGTCTCACTCACATGCTCATCCGATGTCACAATCGGATCCATATGAATGGTCGCCTCGCACCCCAATTCTCTGCGCAGCTCCGTTTCAATATTGTCAATCACATCATGGAGTTCCAAGATATTCCCCTCTGCCGGAACCTCTGCATGTAACGAAATCATCTGTCTTCCCGGTCCATAATCATGTACGATCAGGTCATGCATGCCACACACTTCCGGATGGGACATCACAATCTCATCTATCTTCTCCACAAATTCCTTTGCCGGCGGCTGACCGAGCAGCGGGTTAAGTGTTTCCCTCGCAGCGTCAAACCCTGCGTAACCTACCAGAAATCCTACAACCAGACCGCAATAACCATCAATCTTAATCCCTGTAAAATGGGTAAAAACGGATGCAAACAAAACAACTGTTGTTGCCACCATATCGCTTAAACTGTCCGTTGCCACTGCTTTCATAGCTGCAGAGTCTAACTTTTTCCCGACAGAACGGTTATAATATGCCATGTATAACTTCACAAGAATCGATGCGATCAAAATCACAGCAACTAATACCGTGAACTCCGTCTCTTCCGGATGAAGGATCTTTCCGATAGAATCCCGGATCAGCTCGTAGCCCATCAGGAGAATCGCCGCTGCGACAACCAGCCCGGATATGTACTCAATCCGGCCGTGACCAAACGGATGCTCTGTGTCCGGCTTTGCCCCTGCAAGTTTGAAGCCGAGTAACGTGACAACAGATGAACCGGCATCTGAAAGGTTGTTAAATGCATCTGCTGTGATCGCAATCGAATTGCTGAACGTTCCTGCCAGAAATTTACCCACAAAAAGAAGGATGTTAAAGCAGACTCCCACAATCCCGCACAGCATTCCATAAGCCTCTCTGAGCTTGCTCTTATCCTCCGTGTCCTTTATGAATATTTTTGCAAGCAATGTGATCATCGCTTATCCCTCCTGTCATTCTGAATAGTCCTTTAACTTTCCAAAATCCCGGATCGGCCAGTAAGTAAAGACTGCTTTTCCAAGGATCTTATCCCTCGCCACATAGGTATTGGTCCAGTATCTTGCATCCCAGGAATCATTCCTGTTATCTCCCATCACAAGATAATGCCCTTCCGGTATCTCAAACGTGTAGGGACCTGTCGCCACGATCCAGTCCTCTTTGAGATAATCCTCCTCCAATGGCTCCTCGGATCCGTTAATATAGATCTTCGCATCCCGGATCTCCACCGTCTCGCCCGGCAGTCCAATCACACGCTTTACATACGTCTCCTTCTCATCATCCGGATACTTGAATACGACCACGTCCCCACGCTCCGGTCCATCCTTGATATAGGCAAGACGGTTGCCGATCAGACGGTCCCCCGGCATGATCGTATTTTCCATGGAGCCCGTCGGCACATGCATGTTGATGATCAGGCAGTTTTTGATAAAAAGCGCTGCGAGAATCGCTGCCACAAAATAGAATACCCAGCTTAAGATCTCTTTTACGGAAGAGCTTTTCTCTGATTCCTTTCCAGATTTTATGGACGGATCTAAACGCTCTCTTGCTTCTTTTCCAATATCCTGGCTATTGTCATTCAGATCTTCTATTTCAAGATTATTCATGTTTTATTGACTTCCTTTTCTTTGTAAATAAATTCAGTCCGCAGTGCTCAGCCTGGGGCACTGCTCATTGCTAACTCACATTTTACCACACTCTCCTATAAATAGAAACACGAAAAAAAGAAGCTGTCACAGAAATGCTTCTTCTCCGTGACAGCTTCTCATCAGATTCTTCAATCTTAGTATTCTTCCTCAACGCCTTCTTCTTTTTCAGAAATGTCGTTTACCGGTCTCTCAAGTCCTTCGATTTTGATGTGGTTTTTCTCTGCGTAATCCCAGAGGGCTGCATGGATTGCTTCCTCTGCAAGAAGACTGCAGTGCACTTTTACTGGTGGAAGTCCGTCTAATGCTTCCATAACGGCTTTGTTTGTAACTTCGAGTGCTTCCTGAACGGTTTTTCCTTTTACAAGCTCGGTAGCCATACTGCTGGTTGCAACGGCTGCACCACAGCCGAATGTTTTGAACTTGCAATCCTGGATGACACCGTTGTCATCGATATCCAGATACATTCTCATGATATCGCCACATTTTGCGTTACCTACGGTTCCGACACCACTTGGGTTCTCGATCTCGCCTACATTTCTTGGATGGTTAAAATGATCCATTACTTTTTCACTGTACATAATCTTATCCTGCTTTCTATTTTTAGAGTCCGGCTTCTTGCCAGAGCTTTTCTGGTTTTTCTGTCCTGTTATTTATTGGCAGCCTGCTGCTTCTTTACAAAATCTTCGTATAATGGAGACATGCTTCTCAGACGCTCAATGATCTTCTTCAGCTCGTCTACAACGAAGTCGATCTCTTCCATCGTATTCTTCTCGGAAAGTGTCAGACGGAGGGAACCATGCGCGATCTCATGCGGGAGTCCGATTGCAAGCAGTACATGGGAAGGATCTAATGATCCGGATGTACATGCAGATCCACTGGATGCACAGACACCGAGCTGGTCTAATAAGATCAGCATAGACTCGCCTTCGATATAACGGAAGCATACGTTTACGTTGTTTGGCAGACGGTCATGTCTGTCACCGTTTAATCTTACATATGGGATCTCTGCGAGAATACGGTCGATCAGATGATCTCTTAAGCTGATCTCCTTCGCACTTCTCTCAGCCATGGTATTCTTTGCAATCTCTGCTGCTTTTCCGATCCCAACGATTCCAGGTACGTTCAAAGTTCCTGCTCTACGCTTTCTCTCCTGTGCACCGCCATGGATGAAGGAAAGGATCTTCACTCCTTTACGGATATACATTACACCGATTCCTTTTGGTCCGTTGATCTTGTGACCGCTGGCACTTAACATGTCGATGTTCATCTCATCTACATCAATCGGAATATGTCCGAAAGCCTGCACCGCATCTGTGTGGAATAATACACCGTGCTCATGGGCGATACGTCCGATCTCTTTGATTGGCTGGATCGTACCGATCTCATTGTTTGCTGACATAATGGAAATGAGGATTGTATCCGGACGGATCGCTGCCTCTAACTCATCTAACTTCACGTGTCCGTTCTCATCGACACCTACATAAGTTACCTCGAATCCCTTCTTCTCTAAGTATTCACAGGTATGCAGAATTGCATGATGCTCGATCGTGCTCGTGATGATATGCTTCCCCTTGGAAGCATAGGCATCTGCTGTTGCTTTCAGTGCCCAGTTATCAGACTCGCTTCCGCCGCCTGTAAAATAGATCTCATCTGTCTTCGCGTTGATCAGCTCTGCAACAGATGTTCTCGCCTTGTCAACTGCTTTCTTGCTCTCGCCCGCGAAGCTGTAGATAGCAGATGGATTGCTATAAATTTCTGAAAAATATGGAAGCATCTCTTCTAATACTTCCGGATATACCTGCGTTGTTGCAGCATTATCTAAATAGATTACTTTCTTCATATCTTTGTACCTCTTTCTTATTCTTGCAGCGATCCTGTGCCAAAAACATACGGCTGTCGCAGCTTTCTTATCCACCGGAATATAGAATTACGGTTCAAAGCCGAATCTTATTTCCTAGTTAATTGATATGATATAAGTATTATAACTCATTATTTCCCCTTGTCAAGGTAGGAATTGTTTTCTTTTCTATACAAAACCGGCAATTTGTCGCTTTCCACGCACTTTCTGTCCTTGCCTTTGCCGGTGCTCTCTGTTTTACAAAATGTCTGTCAGGAGTCCGGATACTCCAGGGCAGTGAATGCTTTCATGAGATCCTTCTCCCCATAGTCTTCAAACACGACTTTTATCATTATATCATCTTCTGATATGATTACGCCATACCCATATTTCGAATGTTTTACTTTTTTTGGTGGTCTCTGATCTGCCTGATTCGTTTTGAGTACAGGATCCTGCTGTTTCCTTTTATCTTCTTCCGTCTGACGGTTTTTCAGAATCTCACGTTTTAATTCCTGCAAATGCGCTGCGGCATCGGTCTTCTCCTGCTCCCCGCCTTCCACAAGTTTTCCTGGGATCATGCGAAGGAAACGCGACGGTTCAGGCATAGCACGGTACTGCCCCGGGTTTGTGTAATAGGACAGTTCCAGATGTTCCTTTGCTCTTGTGATGCCGACAAAAAACAGACGCTGTTCCTCCTCTTCCTCCTCAAAGTTCTTCGTCTGCAATGGGATCAGTCCATAATTGACACCTGTGATGAAAACATAAGAAAATTCCAACCCCTTAGAGGCATGCAGCGTCATCAGTTTTACCGAATCATCTTCATTATGTATCTCTTTCTGTAAAATATGCATGCCATACAGGGATGAAAGGTTTAGGAACTCCCGGAAACCTTCTAAAACCTTCTCTTTTTTCTCCTCCTGATAAGCAATCATGCGCTGTAAGAAATCACAGACAAGTGCACGGTTCTCCCTATAATCGGCAGTGATCGGATGCAGATGACTGTCCAGAGAAAAATAATCCAAAAGTTCTTCTGCGGTTACGCTGTCACGATTTCTGTAGATTTTTTCAAATCCTGCCATAACCTCAGCCAATTCCGAACTTCTGCTCTTCACCTTATTCCCTTTTGCCTTGCCATGCTTTTCCAATTTCTGTACATCCAGTTCTTCATTCGTATCTCCAAGACCGTCAGAATGTTCTTTCTCTGTTTCATATATCCTGTTTAAATTTCCAGGCTCTGCCTCTGCACTGTCCCCGACCAAAAAGGCAATCTTCTCCTCCGCTTCCCTGACCGTCAGCCCCTCTCCATACTTCTTATCGGTAAGCGCCGCAATCCCGGATGCCAGATCTCTCGGATTCACTGCAAACTGCAGCACTTTAAGCAGCCAGTTCAACACCGGAAGATCTTTCACTGTCTTTTTTAACGATACCTCAAACGGGATTCCCTCCCGCGCAAAAACCTGCTCAAAAACCGCAGACTGCTCCTGCAGACGGTAAAAAATGGCAATCTCCCGATACGGTACTCCCACTTCGTGAATCTTTTGGATTCTTCCGGCAAGATAGTCCGCCTCCTGAAACGGGTCATACATCTTCCGGATCTGTATCTTCTCCCCGTCTCTACTTTCTGCCCGGCTGCCCTCAAGCACTCCTCCCTGCTGCATGAAGCAGCGCGCCACCGCAAGGATCTCCTTACTCGAACGGTAATTGACCGGCAATGTCAGCTCTGTCGCCTGATACTTTGTTTTCAGCTGATAAAAAATATGGAACGCACTTCCGCGCCAGCTGTAGATCACCTGATTGGGATCTCCAACCGCGAAAAAATGGGTTTTTGGACTTTTCAGGCAATCGATAAGTGCTAACTGTTTTTCATCGCTGTCCTGCACCTCATCGACGATAATCCAGGAGAGAGTACCTCCTTCTATTTTATCCTGCGATTCTCTGTAATCTTTTAACAATTTACAGGTATTCGTCAGCAGCTCATCAAACGTCATCTTATCCTGACGTTTTTTCGCTTCCTGTAACAGCACCTTTAGTGTTTCGATATCATCCTTGTATTTGCTTTTCTGCTGCTCCAACCGCTTTTTCAGCCTGTTTTTGTACTTGATCTTCAACTGATATGTCACGATGAGCTGCTCTGCCAGTTCTGCCTCCTCCTCCGGATCCATCACCATAAAATCCTTTGTGTACCCGAGCTGTTCCACCGGAAGCTGTTCTTTTAGCATTCTAAGGCACACACTGTGGAACGTCCCAAATCCCCACAGCTCCTCCTCCGGGATGTCCGGCTCTAAAGCAAGCAGCCGCTCTTTGATCTCGTCCGCCGCCTTATTCGTAAAAGTCAGCACGACCATCTGCCTGTAGGGAATCTGCTTCTCACAGTGCAGGTACATAACCTTTGTGATAAGAACCGTTGTCTTGCCACTTCCAACATTGGCATTTACAAGACATGCATTGCTCTCGTCAAAAACGGCAGCTTTCTGGTATTCATTCAGGCGTTGTAACTGTTCTTTATAATTCAAGATGGCTCCTTCTTCCTCTCCTGTTTTTCTGTCTGCCGTGGCTTACATTCCATATTTTTCCAGATCCACCCTTCCGTTCACAACCTCGATACCGTCCGCTTCCAGAAGCTTCTCCTGCATATTTACACCGCCGAACACAAAGGCTTCCGCGAGCTCTCCCTTCGCATTGACGACGCGGTAACACGGGATGTGCTCCGGATCCGGATTCTTATGCAGGGCATTGCCGACCGCCCGGGACATCCTTGGATTTCCGGCAAGCTCTGCCACCCTTCCATATGTTGCCACTTTTCCACGCGGGATCTTCTTCACGGCTTCGTAGATCCGTTTCGTCGGGCTGTCTGTGATCAGGTCATAGCTCTCCGCGATCATCTGCTTTACCACCTCGTCCGGGATTGTCCCATCGAGGATCACCGTGTTCCAGTGCTCCTTGCTCTGATGATAGCCAGCCGTCACTGCCTCATAGGCATCCCTCCAAAAATCGCGCCACTCCGGGCGGACCTTCACATTCAGATTGATATAGCCGTTTCTCTCATAAATCCATAAAAAAACTTTTTTGCTTCCCGTGACACGGATCAGCTGCCAGTTTGGATCGTGGAAAGGCGCTTCCATATACGTGTCCGGGAAGGATAAGCCATAATTTATGGCTTCTTCTCTTGTTTTCATATCATTTTTGCTCCCTTTGATCTGTCTTATCTTACTATTTGTTACAAATATCTCCTGTTATCACAGTTCCTTCCATTTCGCTCTGTTCTATTTCCTGTCTTCCAGGTTCCCTTTATCCATTCTCCGGCCTCTCTTCTGCGTGCAGCCTGCGCCGCATCTTCTCCATCGCATCCCGATCCGGTTCTTCCCGTTCCTCTGTGAGTGCCACCTGAATCTGGAATCCGGCCGGCACATCCGCATAGTAGCAGATAATGTTCTTAAGGCTCGTCCGGTTGCCCGGCTCCATCACCCAGTCTGCATAAAAAGAATTTGTCAGTTTTAAAATCAGCATCCGGTCGCGGATTTCCACCGATGGAACCGTCTGTAAAAAAGCTGCAAAGCTCTCCCCATTTTCCCGGATCCGCTTACAGAATTCGTTCCACTGCTCCTCTAACTTTTCAAACTGGAACTCTTTTCTGCGGAAGGTAGACGGACCATACTCTGCTACCTTCACATCCATCGGGACATCCCAGTGTTCTAAAAGATTTTCCAGCCCGAAAAGCACCATCTCTTTGTCTAACCTGTGGTCTCCCACACACGCCGCGCATCCTTTTTTGCAGCTGCATCCTTTTACCAGCTTCACCGCGCTGTGGATGACCTCGTCCATTTTGTCATAGATTTTTTCTGAAAAACCGAGACCTCCCACATATTTGTCGTAAAAATAGAGATCTACGTCCGAATCTGAGGCAAACGCAAGCTCTAACGCATTTGCAGATGTAATGACCCCAATGTCCTCCTGTTCGGTCATCGTCACCATCCGTGCCGCATTCTTTAGGGCAAAGCAGACTCCCTCGTAATAATTGTTCCGCACCTGCTTCGTATTTTCGTTGACCTGAAGCAGTCCCCGGTACACCCTCACCACATTTTCCGGCATGCGCATCCAGACGCTCTCCGTGTCATAATCCTTGGAAAGTGCCTTCGGAAGCGATTCATAGCCGAGGTTGACATGGTTATGGAACTGCATCTTTTTAAACATGTATACATAATCGCTGACATTGACATCCCCAAAATGCAGCACTGTTCTGGCAAGCTCTGTGTTCTTCTGCTCATGGATGATCTTCACATTCGTCTCCCCGGCGGCAACCGTATAATAATTGCCGTTAAAAGCTACTGCATATGCCGTCCGGCTCTCAAGGTCAAGCTTCGTCACCTGGTATGCCACACCGTCATGCATGTAGACCGCACCCTCGTGAAGCTCCCGGAATGCCTGGCTCTCATCCATCTCCGTGATCTCTTTGCCGCTGTCTTTGTGCAGAAGCTTATACCGCCTGTCCTCGATATTCCGCATGGAAAAATCGCCAGCCGGGAATTCCCCTCCGGACCATGCAAACTTTCCATTATAGCTTGCCAGTTCTTCTGCTCCAAGCAGCACCGGAATTGCCTCCCCAAGGTCCGGAAACAGTGCAATATCGTCCAGCGTCAGCGGGATCTCTGCTGCTGCCGCCCGGATATGTGCCAGCTCAATGATCAGGTTATTCTTATCAATCACCGCATTTTCACTGCTGCCCTCAAAAAGCCAGCCCGGCTCTAACGCAATGTACTGGTCAAACGGCATCTGGTCCAAAATCAGATAATTATCGCTCCGCTTTCCGCTTCTTCCGGCACGCCCGGTCTGCTGCCAGAAAGAAGCCCGCGTCCCCGGGTATCCGACTAGCACTGTCGTACTGATCTTTCCGATGTCAATACCAAGTTCTAACGCATTCGTTGAAATCAGTCCCATTAACTCCCCGGAGATCATCTGGCTCTCGATCTGTTTGCGCTCTGACACTGTATATCCGCCGCGGTATCCGGACACCTCCTCCGGTCTGTGAAGTCCTAGGAAGCCCTCCGCCTCCAGCCGGTCTCTCGTCTCTTTTAGGACAATCTCCACATTCTTTCTGGACTTCGTAAACGCAATAAAATTCTTTCCCTCATCCATCAGCTCCGGCAAAAGCTCCGCCGCAACCGTTGTGATCTTCACCTGCCCGTAATAATCCCCGTCTTTTCCCATGATTTTCGGCGGCTGGATCAGATAATATCCACGCTCCGCGGCAGGTGAGCCATCTTTATCCACAAGTTCAAACTGCTTTCCACAGATTTCTGCCGCCAGCTCCACCGGATTCGCAATCGTCGCAGAGCTGCACAGAAATTGTGGATCCGCATGATAATAGCGACACACGCGGGACAGCCTGCGGAACACATTCGCAAGATGTGACCCAAACGCTCCCCGGTATGTGTGGAGTTCATCAATTACAATGTATTTCAGGTTGGAAAAAAAGAAGTCAAACCCATACTTACTGTGGTTTGGCAAAAATGCCCCGTTCACCATCTCCGGATTGGTCAATATGATATTGGCACTCTGCCGGATTCTCGTCCGCTCTGCCACCGGTGTATCCCCGTCATACACGCCCGCCACGATCCGGTTCTCCCCAAAATATTCCAAGAACGGACGGATTGCCCGGTACTGGTCTGCCGCCAGCGCCTTCGTCGGATAAATAAAAATCGCCCGTGTCAGCGGCTTTTTCAGAATCTCCTGCACCACTGGCAGCAGAAAACTTAATGTCTTTCCGCTCGCCGTAGAAGTTGTGATCACAACATGCTTTCCCGCCGTCACCTTCTCGAACATTTCCACCTGATGGCAGTATAACCTCTCAATCCCCTTTTCCCGCAGATATTCTGCCAGCTCCGGAAGAAGATTTTCCGGGAAATCATCATATACCGCCGGATGTGCGGGAATTGTTTTTTCATATATAATACAGTCTTTTATATCCATATTCATTCCTGTCTCACCTGAGTTTTGCACCAGCTTCTACTTCCGCTGTCCAAGCACCATCTTCACCAGCCATACAAAGAATATAACTACAAGTATCGGAATCAGACAGGATGTCACCAGCAAAATTGCCAGCGCTTCAATGAAATGATTCAGCACATTCTCTACATTGGAAGTTGCTGTGGACACGCCCTCCTGCACTTTGGAAAACAGTCCGGAAAGGAATCCACCCGAACTTTCCTTCTTGCTGTCATCTGTGCCATCCTTTGATGTATCAGCTTCGTTCTTCGTATCTGCCTTCCCGGTCTCCGCCTCAATCTCATCCGTCGCCTGCTTTGCAGTATCAATCGTACTCTCGATCGATGCCGCATACGTTGTCTCGATCATATCGGACACTTTCACACTTGCCGGGATCACCAGATAGACCGCCAGACCAAACAGTAGAAACTTCTTCGCCAGTTCCCTCCACACTTCCTTCCGGAACGCGGCATAGATGGAAAAGAACACGCAGGCAAGTGGAATTAAGATTTTAAAAGCCGCATATCCCATCACCGTTACCAGATACTTTTCCAGATAAATCGCGCACAGCACGATCAGAAAATATCCGCTTAAATCCGCCAGCTTATCCGCAATCGGAGTTCCCACATCTCCCGGGATCAGTGTGATTGCCGCCGACGCCGCGGTGGATGCTGCCGTCAGCTCCATGACGGTCGTCTTCTTCTCATCCAAAGACTGGATTGTCTTCGCATGAAACTCTGTGGAGGATGTGAACCTTGCAACCACAAAGAAGGATAAAATGGCGATCACAAGCGGAATGACCGCTAATAAAAGACGTTTCTGTTTTTCCTTTTCCATTATAATACACGCTCCTTTTCTTTCCTTGCCTTCTTTCATTGTTTCTTCCACTTCGTCTATTCTATCATATTGAGCATCCAATCGTCTCTGTAAATCTGATATTTTTTTATCGTAATGAATATCTGGAACATCCAGATTATCCATCTGCTGTTCAAGGCGGGGTTTTAATGTCTCCGCCTGATGAAGGCTTGCAACAGTTTCCACGCCCATAAATCCCCATACCCGCCGTAATTGGCAGGTGTTTGGCTCTTTTCTACTATGGTTATGCCGGATTTTTCAAGAAACAGGACAACTTTTCAGAGAATGTGGATTTCTTTACATTAGCATGATACAATTAAGAAAGTTAAAAAATGGGATAGCAGAGATCATCCGGCTTGCTGATTGGGATACAGTGAAAACAAACAAATTTGCAAACAGAACAATCGCCAATAGCCTATCTTCTGAACTGTGAGAACGAAAAATTGCCCAAGGAAATAATGGTGGCATTTGAATAACGAGGGAGTGAGATATATGGAGCAATTACTGATTGTTGAAGATGATATCGGTTTGAATCAAGGCTTATGCAAAGCACTGAAAGCAGATGCCCGGCAGATCATTTCCTGCCAAGACCTAAAAACGGCGAAGGAACAGCTGCTTTGCGGCGGTGTATCCCTGATCCTGTT
>CAKRFH010000008.1:0-42453 GCA_934320555.1 uncultured Roseburia sp. | reverse complement strand
TGTATAGGGCGAAAGCCCGTCAGTGAGAGAAATCTCTGATTTCTCGAACGTGCACTGCGGACTACCGGCGCACAAAATTTGGCTGCTAGCAGACAATATTTTGTGAGGCTTTATCTGTATAGGGCGAAAGCCCGTCAGTGAGAGAAATCTCTGATTTCTCGAACGTGCACTGCGGACTACCGGCGCACAAAAATTTGGTGCTGGAGACAAAATAAATCAATAAAACAGCATAAATTTAATCATTTAATTCTCCTGCAAAACGTGCTAACATAATATCACATTTGTTGATGTATTTTAATAGCAAAAAGCAAAGAAAAGAAGCAGTAGCTGTATCCGAACTTTCAGAGAATTGCTGGTTGGTGCGAAGCAACAGGGAAGAAGCAGTGAACTCGTCTTGGAGCTGCAGGCTGAAAGCGTGGGAATATGCAAAGTAGGCTGTGCCGGATGTTCCACCGTTACCGGAAGCCCGTTTGCAAAAGATAGGCAATGCAGACCGGGGATGAGTGCATGCAGACGCATGAAGAAGAGTGGTACCGCGAAAGAAATTCCGCCTCTGTGACAGATTGTTGCAGAGGTATTTTTATGTTACAATCCAATACAGATTGTATACATCGCGTGAGGGCTCACAAAGTGTTGAAAAATTCAGATAGGGAATGGAGAAAAAAACATGAAACATGTAGAAAAATATGAGAGACAGTATTTTATGCCGCCGGTCTGTGAGTATGACTGGGTGAAGAAAGACCACATTGAAAAAGCACCGATCTGGTGTTCCGTGGATCTCCGTGACGGCAACCAGGCGCTGATCGAGCCGATGAGCTTAGACGAGAAGCTGGAATTCTTCCAGATGCTTGTTGATATCGGATTCAAAGAGATTGAAGTTGGATTCCCGGCAGCATCCGAGACAGAGTTCATCTTCATGAGAACGTTAATTGAGCGTGACATGATCCCGGATGATGTGACTGTACAGGTACTGACACAGGCGAGGGAACATATTATTAAGAAGACATTCGAGGCAGTGAAAGGTGCACCGCACGCTGTCATCCATCTGTACAACTCCACATCCGTTGCGCAGAGAGAGCAGGTATTTAAGAAAGACAAAGAACAGATCAAGCAGCTTGCCATCGACGGAGCCAAACTGTTAAAGAAGCTCGCATCCGAGACAGACGGAGACTTCTCCTTTGAGTACAGCCCGGAAAGTTTCCATGGAACAGAAGTGGAATATGCGGTGGAAGTATGTAACGCCGTACTGGATGTATGGGAGCCTACCGCTGAGAACAAAGCAATCATCAATATCCCGGCTACGGTTGAGACCGCTATGCCGCATGTTTTTGCAACCCAGATCGAGTATGTGAGCAAGAACTTAAAGTATCGTGACAATGTAGTCTTAAGTTTACATCCACACAATGACAGAGGCTGTGGAGTCAGCGATGCGGAGCTTGGTATTTTGGCAGGTGCAGACCGTATCGAGGGTACCTTATTTGGAAACGGGGAGCGTACCGGTAACGTGGATATCATCACCGTAGCGATGAACATGTTCTCCTACGGAACGGATCCAAAGCTTGATTTCTCTGATATGCCAAGAATCCGGGAAGTGTATGAGCGCCTGACCAGAATGCATGTCAGCGACAGGCAGCCATATGCAGGAGATCTTGTATTCTCTGCATTTTCCGGATCCCATCAGGATGCGATCGCAAAAGGAATGGCATGGAGAGAGGAGAAGAAGCTCACAACCTGGACAGTTCCTTATCTGCCGATTGATCCGGTTGATGTCGGAAGAACGTACGACTCTGATGTTATCCGTATCAACAGCCAGTCCGGAAAAGGCGGAATCAGCTATATCCTGAAGCAGAACTTCTCTCTTTCTATCCCGGAGAAGATGCGCGAGGAGGTCGGCTACGCAGTGAAACAGGTATCCGACGAGGAGCATAAAGAGCTGTCTCCACAGTGGGTATATGAGATTTTCGAGGACAATTATATGAACTATACCCCTCATTTCCAGATCACAGAATGTCATTTCCGCCAGGATGACGGTATTATGGCAGAGGCGACAATCCAGTACGGCGAGAAGAAGACCGTCGTAGATGCAAACGGAAACGGACGTCTGGATGCAGTCAGCAATACGATCAAGCAGTACTTCGGAGTCAGCTACGAGCTGTCCACCTATGAGGAGCATGCACTGTCGCACGGATCTTCTTCCAAGGCGATGGCATACGTCGGTATTACCTGCGATGGAAAGAACTACTGGGGAGCCGGTATGGATGAGGATATCATCAAAGCATCCATCCATGCGATCGTAGTAGCAGTCAACAAGCTTCCAAAGATGTCACAGGATGAGAATCATCAGGATGACCGTCTGGTTGCAATCCTCAACTACATTCAGACAAATTACCAGAGCGTGACGTTAGAGGATCTGGCAACACAGTTCCATCTGTCCGAGCCGTATATTTCCAAGTATATCAAGGACAAATCCGGAAAAACTTTCGGTGAGCATGTAGCACATATCCGCATGAAACGCGCGAAGACATTATTAAAGAATGGAAATATGACCGTAGAAAATATTTCTTATGCAGTTGGTTACCAGAACGTGGAACATTTCAACCGCACGTTTAAGAGAACCTTCCAGATGACACCGTTACAGTACCGGAATTTAAGCCGTGAAAAATAAGAGAGATAGAAAAAGAGGTTTTGCCAGTTATTGGCAGAGCCTCTTTTTTTGCCCGAAAAAGAAAAAATCCGGTTTACAAAAAGCGGAAAAACGTGTATGTTAGAGGATGCCCAAAAAGCAGATAAAGGGGATTTGAAATCTATTATGGGGATAAGAGATACAAATCAGAAAACAAAAAAAATTGAGATGACGAGCGGGTCTCTCTGGAAAAATATTTTCCTGTTCAGTGTACCGTTAATGTTTGCACAGCTTTTAGAAGTCATGTTTAACTTGAGCGATGTGGCTGTAGTCGGAAGATTTGCGGATTATAAAGCACTCGGCTCCGTAGGTTCGACGACAATCTTAGTCACACTGTTCACTGGACTTCTGATCGGAATGGGAAGCGGGGTGAACGTCCAGGCCGCGCTCTCCCTCGGAGCAGGGAATCAGAAAAAAGTGGAAAAAACAGTTCACACATCGCTTCTGATATGCACAGCCGCAGGGCTTATCGTGGGAGCTGTTTGCTTCCTTTTTGCGGACGGAATGCTGTCTCTTATGAATACCAAGCCGGAGCTGATCGACCAGGCAGTGCTGTACTTAAAGATTTATGCGCTCGGGCTCCCGGCACTCGCCGTGTACAATTTTGGTAACGGTGTCTTAAGTGCGGGTGGAGATACGAAGAGACCGCTGATATATCTTGCAATTGCAGGCGTACTGAATGTGCTGTTGAACCTGTTTTTTGTCATTGTATGTAAGATGGCAGCACCGGGCGTTGCGCTCGCCAGCGCGATCGCGCAGTGTGTATCGGCACTGTTCATTGTGGTTCATCTGTTCCGGAGGAAGGATGAGATCCGTCTGCAGCCATCGAAGATCCGGTTTGAGAAGACGACAGCAAAATCTGTCCTCATGCTCGGTATCCCGGCGGGGATCCAGAATGCGATCTTTGCAATGGCAAACCTGTTCGTCCAGACCGGCATCAATTCCTTTGACGCGGTCATGGTGTCCGGCAACTCCGCGGCGGCGAATGCGGATCCGCTTATTTACAATGTCATGGCGGCATTTTACACGGGCTGTTCGAGCTTCATGGGGCAGAACCGCGGTGCCGGAAATAAGAAGAGAATGTTGCAGAGCTATTTTATAAGCCTTTTTTATTCGTTTACGATCGCGGCAGTGCTCGGAACCTGCCTGTTTTTCTTCGGAAGGCAGTTCTTGTCACTGTTTGCCACAGAACCGGCGGTCATTGATGCGGGGATGGAACGAATCCGGATCATGGCGTTCTGCTACGCATTTTCCGCATTTATGGACTGTACAATTGCGGCATCAAGAGGACTTGGAAAGAGCGTGGTGCCGACGGTGATCGTAATTTTAGGCTCCTGTGTGTTCCGGGTTATCTGGGTATACACAATTTTTGCTTACTTCCATACGTTTGCAGCGCTGTATCTGCTCTATATTTTTTCGTGGGCGATCACAGCAGTCGCAGAGATTATTTATTTTAAAGTCAGTTTCTTACAGGTCAAGGGAACTGTATAGGTAACAGGAAGGAGAGCATCATTGCCACTGAATATTGCCGAACCGGGAAAAGTATATAAAATCTGGCGTGTAGCAGGCGAAGTTTGAAGCTCTGATTCAGGAATAAAAGTTCCCTTTTTTCCACATACTACCCATACAGCACAAATATGGAAGAATGTGAAAAGAAGGAGGATTTATGAAAGCAACCGGAATTGTGAGAAGAATAGACGACCTCGGAAGAATCGTGGTGCCAAAGGAGATCCGGAGAACGCTAAGGATCCGGGAAGGGGATCCACTGGAAATCTTTACAGACCGCGACGGGGAGATCGTCCTGAAGAAATATTCACCGATCGGAGAATTAAGTCAGTTCGCCGGGGAGTATGCAGAGAGCCTTGCGCAGACAACCGGGCACCTGGTGCTGATCACGGACTGCGACCACGTTGTGACGGCATCCGGGCAGGGCAGGAAAGAGTTCGAGGGAAAGCCAATCAGCAGACAGTTAGAGGAAGTCATCAGTGAGCGCAAGAGCTATCTGGCGAGCAGAAACGATGCGGATTTTATCAAAGTGACCTTAGACGACAACGGTGAATTCGGGCAGCAGGCGCTCAGCACAATTATCTGCGAGGGCGATGCCATCGGGGCAGTGATCCTCTATGAGCGCGATGACCGGACGAAAATGACCGAAACCGAGAGCAAGTTAGCGATGGCGGCGGCAGGGTTTCTGGGGAAGCAGATGGAACAGTGAAGATTTTTGCAGAAAACTACAAAAATCTTAAATAGAAGGGAAGCCGGTCAGATCATGTGTCTGACCGGTTTTCTTTTTGCGTTGAAAAAACAGTTGTTTTGAGGTACGATGAATCAAAAGCGTCAGAAAGGGCAGAACATGAAATTTATACACATAGCGGATGTACATCTCGGTGCAAAGCCGGATGCAGGGAAATTATGGAGCGAAAAAAGGGCACAGGACATCTGGGACACTTTTGCGGAAACGATCCGGATTGCGGCGAAAGAACAGGTGGATTTTCTGTTTATTGCCGGGGATCTGTTCCACAAACAGCCGCTGAAACGGGAATTAAAAGAGGTGTGCGGACTGTTTGCGCAGATCCCGCGGACGAAGGTGATCCTGATGGCGGGAAACCATGATTATATGCAGATGAATTCGCATTACAGAACATGTGAATTCCCGGAGAATGTGTTCTTTTTCCCGAGAGAGGAAGTGACAGGCTTCGATTTCCCGGAGGAGAATGTGACGGTTTACGGGCTCAGTTACTGGCACAGGGAGATTGCGGACAGACTTTACGATGTGCTGCGCCCGGTGAACCAGGGGCGGATCAATGTGCTGCTGGCGCATGGAGGAGACGGAAAACATATCCCGTTTTCCGCGGAAACAATCCTGCAGAATGGGTTCGATTATATTGCAGCGGGGCATATCCACAAAGGTGGTCAGCTCGTACCGGGGCATGCAGTGATGGCGGGGGCGTTGGAGCCGACCGACTGCAATGATTTCGGACCGCATGGCTACTGGCTGGGAGAACTGGAAAAGGGGAGGAGCAGTGTCTCCTTTTTCCCAGTGAAAAAGTGTGAGTATTGCAAAGAAACAGTTCGGGTGACACCGGAGACAACCGGCTATGGTTTGCAGGAGCAGATCAGGGCACTGGTAGAAGAAAGCCCGAAGTACCGGTATTTTCAAATTGAGCTGGAAGGACGCGTGGATCCGGATGTCCGGTTCAATCTCGAACAGATCGCGGCGCTTGACCGCATCACCGGGGTGGTGGAATCTTTTACACCGGATTATTCTTATGAAAAAATTTGTGCAGAGCAGGAAGGGACACTGTTGGAAGCCTACATACGGAGCATGGAAAAGCACACCGGTGATCCGGTGGCAGCGAAAGCGTTAGAGTATGGGGTCAGCGCATTGTTGGGACATCAGATATGCAGATAAAAGAAGCGAAGATCTTTCAGTTTGGAAAATTACAGAATCGGACGGTGTCGTTTGAACCCGGGATCAATGTGGTCTACGGGAAAAATGAAGCGGGAAAATCTACCCTCCACGCGTTTTTGAAGGCGATGCTTTTCGGCATGGAGAAGGGAAGAGGCAGAAGTGCAGCGGGGGAAGACTATGCGCGTTACACCCCGTGGCATGCGCCGTCCTATTATGCCGGCGCGCTGCGGTTTGAGGTGGGTGGACAGCCATTTTATCTGGAACGGAATTTCTATGGGAAAGAGAAACAGGACTGTCTGCGCAATGAGGCAGACGGTGAGGAGCTCTCTGTGGCATACGGAGATCTGTCGATGCTGCTCGGTGGAATCACAGCGGCGGCATACGGAAGTACTTATGACATTTCGCAGAGCGGGGCGGCATCCGGGGCAGAGATGGAGCGCATGCTTTCAGACTATCTGGCACAGACAGGAGAGGGAAGCCTTGGCACGGTTCCGCTGACGGAGGCGGTTGCGGCGCTGGAGAAGCGCAGGAAGGAGCTGCTGCAGGAGCAGAGAAAGCTTGACACGGAAAAAGAAGCGAAGATCGCAGAGCTTGAGGTGGAGCGGAAGTTTTTGACAGAGGAATGCGCGAAGGGGAGGGAAGCCGTGGAGCGTTTTGCGGCGGAGCAGAGGCGCGTGGAAGAGGAGCTTTTGAGGGAGCAGAAGCGGCGGGAAAAAGCGTATGCGCAGGAAAAAGAGCGGGCGGAGCAGGACGTGGTGCACAAATCTGACCGGGGAGAACGGGGATTGCAGCAGGGTAGAGGCAGGAAAAGACGAAGAAACTACGGCATGGCTGTTATGCAGCTGGTTACAATTGTGCTGCTCATAACAGCTGTTGTACAGAAGTCCGTTCTGACCGGTGTTCTGACGGGGATTGCAGCAGGCGTATGTCTTGCGGCAGGTCTTTTTTCCATATGGAGGAAGAATAGATCTTTCTCATCTGAAAAAGAGCAGGATACAGACCGCAGAAACGGCAGAGAAGATCAGGCAGAGAGACAGGGACAGGAGAGCCGGAAAGAGGACCGTCAGAATAAGGAAGCAAGCCTTGCACTGCTCGATCAGTTACAGGCAGCAGCCACGCACGGGGAACAGATGTTAAAGGAGATGTCAGATTCCCTGAGGGAGAAAGAAAACCGTCTTTTTAATGTGGAAGAGGAAAAGAAGGAGCAGCAGGCAAAGAGCGAGCCGGAGCGGCGGAGGGAGGAAGACATCCAGGCGCTGGAGCTGGCGGTATCGGAATTGCAGCGCGTTGCAGGGCAGCTTGGCGAGGAACTTGAGGACAGGATGAACGGGGAGATTTCGCGCTATGTTTCCCTTTTTACGGAGGACCGGTATGACCGTGTGCAGTTAGACGACAGCGGAAGGCTTCAGGTATTTACGGAAGGCCGGCAGGTGCGCCCGGAGGTGTTGAGCCGCGGCACGTTGGAGCAGATTTACCTTGCACTCCGGTTATCTGCAGGAAAGGCGCTTTCTAGAGAAGAATGTCTGCCAATCTTGTTAGACGAAGCGTTTGCGATGTATGATGACGACAGGCTGGAGCAGACGTTGGGGGTGTTGTCAGAGCTTTCAAACCAGATTGTGATCTTCACCTGCCAGGGCAGGGAGGAAGCACTTCTCAGAAAAAATGGGATTCGGTATCATAAGCTGGAATTGTAACGAAAAAATACGAAAAAAGTATCTCTGGCAGGTTGCAGGAATCATATCTCACATGATAAAATAAGGAAAAAACAAGGGAGAAAGCGATGAAAAGAAGATGGATAACAGGACTGCTCGCAGGACTTCTGCTCGTGCAGACGACCGCCTGTGGACAGGCAGGGGAGGCTGTGGATCAGACAACGGAAAGCGTGCAGGAACAGACCGCAGAAACAGAAAACCAGACGGAAACAACGGATGAGGCAGCGAGTGCCCTGTCCCTGATGCAGCAGGTCAACCGTGGGGAAGAAAATATCATAGACGACAATTACCGCAATTATTACGAAGTGTTTGTCTACAGTTTTTATGACAGCGACGGGGATGGGATAGGAGATTTGAACGGGCTGACTGAAAAGCTCGACTATATCAATGACGGAGATCCGGAGACCGATACAGACTTAGGATGCAACGGAATCTGGCTGATGCCGGTCATGCCGTCGACGACTTATCACAAATATGATGTGACAGACTATGAGGCGATCGACCCGGAATACGGGACAATGGAAGATTTTGAAAACTTCCTCGCAGAGGCGCATGACCGCGGGATCCATGTGATCCTGGATCTTGTTATGAACCACACGTCCTCGAAGCATGAATGGTTCCAGACAGCTTATGCGTATTTGCAGGGGCTTTCGGAAGGAGAAGAGCCGGATGCAGCGGAGTGCCCGTATGTGGACTACTACAATTTTTCCAAAGAAAAAAAGAGCGGTTATTACCAGGTCGAGGGAACAGACTGGTACTATGAAGGACAGTTCTGGAGCGAGATGCCGGATCTGAACTGGGATTGTGAGGCAGTGAAGGACGAATTCACACAGATCACGAAGTTCTGGCTGGATCTCGGTGTAGACGGCTTCCGGCTGGATGCGGTAAAAGAGTTCTATACCGGTGCGGATGAGAAGAATATCCAGGTACTTACCTGGTTTAACGATATGGTGAAGGCACAGAAGGAAGATGCCTATCTGGTCGGGGAAGCCTGGAATGACAGCAGTGTGTATGCGAAGTATTACCAGAGCGGTATGGACAGCTTTTTTGATTTTGCCTATGCGGACAGTGATGGCATCATTGCCGATACGATTAAGAAGGCGGGCGGTTACAATGCTTCCTCTTATGGAAAAGCGCTCGTGTCGACCGAAGAACTGCTCGGAAGCTACAGTGACAGTTATATCGATGCACCATTTTACACGAACCACGATATGGCGCGCAGCGCCGGTTATTATTCCGGTGAGGACAGCGAAGCACAGACGAAGATGGGAAATGCGATGAACCTGTTTATGTCAGGAAGCACGTTCCTCTACTATGGCGAGGAGCTTGGCATGAAGGGCTCCGGAAAAGATGAGAACAAGCGCGCCCCGATGTACTGGTCAACAGATGCAGGCAGCGAGGGCATGTGCGATGGCCCGAAAGATATGGATACGGTGAAAATGAAATACGGCAGCCTCGAGGAACAGGAGGTGGATGGCAATTCCATTTACCAGTACGTGAAGCAGATCCTTCAGCTGAAAAACCAGTACCCGGAGATTGCGCATGGAAGTGTGAAGTTCTATGAGGAGCTTTCGGATGAGAATGTCTGCGTGATAGAAAAGATCTACGGGGAAGAGCTGATGACGATCGTCTTCAACATTTCCGGGGAAACGCAGCAGGTCGATGTACGGGAAGCAACATACGGAACGGCTTCCGACAGCAGGGAACCGGTAGTCTGCGGAGAACTTCTGACCGGAACGGAACCGGTAACCATAGATGGCACAGAGCTTACCATGCCGGCGTACTCGGTGGTGCTCTTAAAGCCGTAAGAAAAAAAGAGCCGATTGGCTCTTTTTTTTAATCCTGGAACGTCAGCACATACCGGAAGAAATCCTTCGCCGTCTCCGGCGCATGTGCATGATATCCGACGGTCATGACCGGCGTTTCCCCTTCATAATAATAATGGTTATCAAGCAGCCACTGGTTGTCCGTAAGCTTAATGCCATATGCGTATTCTTCATTGGTGTCCTCATCAGTTGTGTAGACGAGAAGATCGGCATATTGCGTCAACTGATCCTCGGTGAGGATGTCAGTAAGCGGCATCATGGCACCACTTGCTGCATAGTTGGAAAGTGCAAACTCCGGTCCGAAGAGGACATCCCCTCCGCCTGCGGCAAACTTGACGGTCAGTGCCTGATTGCTGTAATAATTGTTCGAATCGCCCATATCCTCCGCGAAGGTGATGGAGGTGTCGAGCGTGATTTCCTCCTTATCTGCGGAGAAACCTTCCGCTTCGAAAAAGTCTGATGTAGCGGTTACAATATCAGCAGATTCCGGGTTGACACTGTTGACCATAATGATGTCTAAGGCACTTTCCTTATAAGTTGCGTAGTGATAAATCATGGAGATTACAAAAGCAATCACGCAGATACCGCCGATGATCGGGAGTTTATAATAGTCCCAGATGTACTGGGCGCGTGCTTTTGGGGGCATTTCTTTGATTGAAGGTATTTTTTCCATAGAAATAAAGCAGATCCTTTCGTTGTAATGTGCTGCAATAACGGTGGAAGAAAGATTCTTAAACGTTATATTGACAATAAAAAGATGATAACATAAATAAAGAATGGAAGAAATAGGAAAAGTGTGAAGTTTTTCTGAAAAATTCAAAAACCAAAAATGCAAAAAGAAAAGGAACCATGACTTCTCAAGGTTCCTGAAAGATAAAGCGGGTGATGGGAATCGAACCCACGTATCCAGCTTGGAAGGCTGGTGTTCTACCATTGAACTACACCCGCAAAGTGCCCAGTTCCGGAATCGAACCAGAGACACAAGGATTTTCAGTCCTTTGCTCTACCAACTGAGCTAACTGGGCTTGTTGCTCACAACAAAGACAATTCTAAAGGATAAAACGTTTCTTGTCAAGAAAAAAATAATTATTTTTAGAAAATGGGAGTAGAAATAGAGCTTTGGCACAGTTATAATAGGCAGTGTGGCGGTTACAGACCACATTGTTACCTAATGAGTGAAATAGACCGGAACATTGCAAAAGGTGCAATTGTACGGAAGAAGTATAAGGAGACGAGAGATTATGATGAACCCTGCAACAATTATGAAGTTAATGAACGCAAAGAATACATTCACCGCAAACCACCCGAAGTTTGTTGCATTTTTAAACACTGTTTTTTCCAGAAAATTCGAGGAGGGAACCGTGATTGAGATTACCGTTACAAGACCTGGCGAGGAACCTTTGACAACCAATATGAAGGTTCAGCAGTCCGATCTCGAACTGTTTGAGCAGGTAAAAGAGATTGCAAAAAATCAGTAGGAAAATGGTAAAAATCAGTAGGAAAATAATATGGTATTTTTCACTGTGATGTGGTAAAATATGCATACGAAAATTTACGAAAATGAGGTAAGGAAGTATGTTGGGGAAAAGAACCGGATTTCTGACAGAACAGAACAAAGTACAGGTTCTGTTTGAAGAGGGCAAAGTGATCGTGGAAGTGTTGACAGAGAACATTATGAATGTGCTCGTCCCGCTCCGTGAGGAAGATCACAGATCGAAAGCGATCGAGGGAAATAAGACGGCAGAGACCGAAGTGGCTGTGAAGGATGAGGGAGAATACCTCTCCATCGCGACTAAGGTGTTGGAAGCGAGAGTATTTGACGGCGGCTACATTGATTTTTATCAGAACGGTGTATTGCTCTGCGCAGATTACCGCGGCGAGAGAAAGGTGCGTGCTATCGCCAGTGAGAAGATGATTGAGCTGGCAATGGCAGAGGGACATGCGGTTCCGGCAGGCATGATGGGCCGTTTCCCGGTACAGGTAGTGAAAACCATGGACGGGGACGAGAAGTTCTATGGTCTCGGCGATAAGACTGGATTTTTGAATAAGAGGGATTACGAGTTTGAAAACTGGAACTCAGACATCCCACAGGCACATACAGAGGGATTTAAGGCGCTTTATAAATCCATCCCATTTTTAATTACATTAAAGGATGCCGGTGTGTATGGAATTTTCTTTGACAATACATTCCGTTCCTCTGTGAACCTTGGAAAAGAAAGCCAGTCTTACTATTTCTATGGGGCAGACGGTGGCAACCTCGATTATTATTTTATCGCAGGTGCGGACATGCCGCAGGTTGTGGAAGGGTATACCTATCTGACCGGAACAACACCGCTTCCTCAGTTCTGGACACTGGGCTATCACCAGTCCCGCTGGGGCTATGATTCCGCAGAGTGTATGCGGGATGTGGCAAAGCATATGAGAGATCTTCAGATCCCATGTGACACGATCCATTTTGACATTGATTATATGGACGGATACCGCGTCTTCACCTGGGATGAGGAAGACTATGGCGAGCCAGGTGCGATTGTGAAAGAGCTGAAGGAGAACGGCTTTAAGACAGTCTGCATCATCGATCCGGGCGTGAAGCTGGATCCGGGCTATACGAAGTATGACGAGGGTATCGCGAATGACTATTTTGCAAAGACACCGGAAGGGGAAGTCTATGTCAATGCAGTATGGCCGGGCGATGCAGTTTATCCGGATTTTGGTAATCCGAAGGTGCGCGCATGGTGGGCAGATAACCAGAAATATCTGATGGATCTTGGCATTGCCGGTGTCTGGAACGACATGAACGAGCCGGCAAGCTTTAAGGGAGAACTCCCGAAGGATGTTGTCTTTACCGATGAGGACAGGCCATGCACGCATGCCGAGATGCACAATATTTACGGACATCTTATGTCCAAGGCTACTTACGAAGGTGTGAAGAAGTATTCCGGAAAGAGACCGTTCGTTATCACCCGTGCGTGCTATGCGGGAAGCCAGAAGTACACAACTGTATGGACAGGGGACAACCAGAGCTTATGGGCACATATTCAGATGGCGATCCCACAGCTTTGTAATCTTGGAATGAGCGGAATCGCATTTGCCGGAACCGATGTCGGTGGATTTGGTTTTGACTGTACACCGGAGCTGATGACCCGCTGGGTACAGGTAGGGGCATTCTCTCCGTTATTTAGGAACCATTCCTGCAACGGAACACAGTATCAGGAGCCATGGCAGTACGGGGAGGAGACCGTACGCATTTACCGTAAGTTCGTAGAGCTCCGTTACCGCCTGCTGCCGTATTTCTATGATCTGTTCCACGAGTGTGAGAAGACCGGACTTCCGGTTATGAGACCGCTTGTGCTGCATTATGAGCATGATAAGAATACATGGAATTTAAATGATGAGTTCCTCATAGGGGAGAACCTTTTAGTTGCCCCGGTTGTGGAACAGGGAGCGGTGAAGCGTATGGTTTACCTGCCGGAGGGCATCTGGTATGACTTTCACACCGGTGAGAAGTACGAGGGCGGCAAGTATTACCTTGTGGATGCGCCGCTTGACACCTGTCCGGTTTTCGCAAAGGCAGGCAGTATGATCCCGACTTACGAAGTGCAGCAGTATACAGATGAAAAGCCATATGACAGGCTGAATGTCCTCGTGTTCCCTGGTGAGGGCGAATATACCCATTATCAGGATAACGGTACGGATTTTGCTTACCGCGACGGTGCATATAATCTTTACCACTTTGCAAACCATGATGGAAAAGTGGAGATGGATATGGTGCATGAAGGGTATGAGAGACGGTATGAGGAGATTACTTATACGGAGATTTAAGCAGAATCCCAGTGCACCAACCGACGCCCGCATGCATATCCTATAGAGACAGGACGATCAAGGAGTATCGCATGGATTACACCCAGGAACAGCTTTTTCGCATGCAGCAGTTCGACGGTCCAAGGATGCCTTTTTATATGAGTTATCCCATGCAGAATCTTTATCTGACGGAGATGGAGTATGAGAAGGATATGGACCGGATGAAAGAGCTCTATCCGAAGGAAGTGAAGCAGATCACGGAGCTTGTGGACGAAGAGTGTGATAAAATGGAATATGAGGGCAGTCTGATGTTTGACGAATATCCGGACCGCATGATGTTAGAGCGGGTGACAGACCGCATTTACCAGAGAATGCAGGAGAAGGAAAACAGTCTTACCGCAGAGCAGTACTACGGACCGCCGCCACCGGGAGGAATGGGACCGGGGATGCCGCCGCCTCCACCGTCTAGGAGACCGGGACCGCCGCCACCTCCACCGCCACCAGGCAGGAACGACCCGATGTATGGTCTGATCGGTGTGATGTTAAGCAACGAGATGTACCGAAGGAGATGCCGCCACCGCAGATGCAGAAGATGGTGGTGAAAAAAGGGTGAACTTCAAAAAATAACATTGCGCAAAACACAAAAAATGCATACAATATAGCTATCGCCTTTTCGGCGGTAGCTATTTGTATGTAAGAAAGAGGATAACTGCGGGAGTGACAGAGATCCGGCAGTTTTGCAGAGTGAATTTTCAGGAGGAGAACAGTGCGGAAGAGTACGATAAAAATAATAGTCCTGCCGGTCATTTTTATTGTGGCAGTGATCTTATTCAGTATCATGACAAATCAGACGAATGAGGATCTCACAACGGAGATGGCGAATGCCACGCTCCCGGTTGTCACGCTGTATGAGAACCAGACGGCGGTGAACGAGCTGTACGGGTATACCGGAGAGATGGATGCGGCTTATATGCGGGATACGATCACACCGGTGGATGAGAGCAGACAGCTTCCGGTGACAATCCAGACGTATCAGACGGCGGTAGATAAGATTTCCTATGAGATCCGCAGCATGGATGCGAAGCGTCTGATCGCGAATGCGGATGTCACCTCTTATAAGGAAAAAAAGGGGATGATCGAATTAAGCCTTACGATCCAGAACCTTCTCGAAAAAGATGAGGAGTATCTGCTTGTGATCGAGCTTGAGAGCGGTGATCAGACGATCCGTTACTATACGAGGATCATAGAGCCGCAGGACTGCTACGTGAAGGAGTGTGTGGAATTTGTGGAGCAGTTCCACAACACGACATTTGACCCGGATACATTAGATACGTTAAGTACCTATCTGGAACGGACAACAGGGGATAATGATACGCTGCAATATGTATCGTTAAACAATTCCTTAAGCCAGGTCGGCTGGGGCAGCTTTCGGGGCAAACAGCTGACCACCCCGGTTCCTTCCGTGAAGGAGATCACGCCGACATATAACGTTATTGTTTTAAACTACGTGGTGACAAGGGTTGGAGAGAATGGTGAGAGTGAATATTATAATGTGGAGGAATATTACAGGGTGAGGTATTCGAGCTCACGCATGTATTTGCTGAACTTCGAGCGTACGATGGAGGAGATCTTCCGCGCGGAGAACGGCAGTATCACGGAAGATACTATAAATCTCGGCATCCGTTCCGGAAATGTGGAGTATCAGACGAACGAGGCGGGCAGCGTGGTCGCATTTGTGCAGGAAGGAGAACTGTGGAGCTACAATCAGGCAGAGAACACCCTTGCAAAGGTATTCAGTTTCCGCGGTTATGAAGGCATTGACGAGCGGGAAAACCACGGCGAGCATGATATCAAAATCGTGAGTATCGACGAGGCAGGCAGCATGGAGTATATCGTCTACGGTTATATGAACCGCGGCATCCACGAGGGTTGTGTCGGGATCGCTGTGTACCATTATGACAGTCTTGCAAACTCAAATGAGGAGCAGGTATTTATTCCGTCAGACATGTCCTTTGAAGTGATGAAGTCGGAGCTTGGCCAGCTTATGTACGCGACGGACAGCGGTGAGTTCTACATTATGGTGGATGGCGATGTCTACGGAATTGACTTAAATACACTGGAGACGAGAGTGATTGCGGAAGGGCTGACCGACGAGGCGTATGCGATCTCGGAGAGCAACCGTTATCTGGCATGGGTCGACGCAGATCAGGTGTATGCGGGTACGACACTACACATCATGGATTTCGTGACAGAGAAGGTGACCGATGTCACAGAAGGTCCGGCAAAATATGTCAGACCGCTCGGCTTTATGGAGGAAGACTTCATCTACGGTGTGGCGAACAGTGCGGATGTTCTTGTGGATGCCGCCGGAAGGACGACATTCCCGATGTATCAGGTGAAGATTATGGATACGGCGTCGGAGGAGCATGATATTTTAAAAACCTATGAAAAAGCAGGTTTCTATGTACAGGGGATCACGATCAGTGAGGATACCATTTACTTAAATCGCATACAGAATAACGGAACCGCCTACGTAGATGCCAACCAGGATATGATCCGCAACCGCGAGAGTGATAAGGCAAATACTGTCAGCATTACGACCGCAGTAAGTGAAGAGAAGGAGACACAGGTGCAGATCGCGTTAGCGGACAGCGGAAAGAAGAAAAGCCCGAAGATCCTGACACCGAAGGAGACCATCTTAGAGGAGAAGCGGGAAGTATCGTTAAAGAAGGAGAACGGAACGCTCCGCTATTATGTCTATGTGAAGGGAACTGTGACGAAAACGAGCGACAGTGTCTCAGAGGCTGTGATTGCCGCAAATGAGCAGATGGGAGTCGTGATCGGAGATAATCAGCAGTACGTCTGGAAACGGTCGAGAAAGGCATCCCAGACGTCTTTAAGCGATATCACAGCGGGTGATGAGGATGCAGGAAGGGGAAGCGTCGTGCAGTGTGTGAATGCGATGCTTGGAAAAGAAGGCTTTCATATCAGTGTGGGAGCGCTTGTCGACCAGGGACAGACGCCGAAGGAAGTCCTTGTAAATACTTTAAAGGATGCGACCGTCTTAGACCTGACCGGATGTACGGTGGATGAGGTGCTCTATTATGTCAGCAACGGCAGTCCGGTATTTGCGCTGACCGGAACGAGCGATGCAGTGCTCATCGTCGGCTATGATGCGGGCGGTGTGCAGCTGTATGACCCGGTACAGGGAAGTATTTCACGTAAGACGGTTGAAGAAGCGGATGAAATATTTTTTCAGGCAGGCAGTGTTTTCTTTACATATTTGAAATAAAAAGCAGAAAAAATGCATAAATTTTAAGGGACAACGATGCTTTCTTCGTGGAACTTTAACAGTTTTTGATGGATTGCTTGCAAAATCCTTTCGTATGGGGTATATTTTGAAGAGTATGAAAAAACCGCTGTAGATTTAAGAGGAAGTGAGTGACATGAGCAGGAAAGAGATCGTAGTTTCAAATGTTTCAGAAGAACATAATAACCCAATCGCTGAATTAGTTCAGGTGGCCTGTCGGTTTGACAGCGAGATCATTCTAGAGAGTGAGAATCGCAGAATCAATGCCAAGAGCATTATGGGAATTATGGCATTCAATCCTTCTAAGGGAATGACAGTTAATATCGAGGCTAACGGAAGAGATGAAGAAGAAGCATTAGATGCAATGGAAAAGTTTTTAGTGTGTGAGTAGGGAAGGTCTGTCAGAAGGAGGATCGTTATGAGAAAGAAAACAACAACTGCAAAGAGTGCAGTAAAAGCCGCAGCAGCAGAGGCAAAAGCAGCAGAGGTAAAGGTAGCTGAAGCAGCACCGGTGGAAGAGAAGCCAGCTGAAGTGAAAGAAGAAGTAAAAGCTCCTGTAGAAGAGGAAGCAGCAAAAGAACCTGCAAAGAAAGCAGCAAAGCCGGCTGCAAAGAAGACAGCAGCGAAAGCAGCACCAGCAAAGAAAGAAAAAGAAGAAGTAAAACCGGAAGTATATATCCAGTTCCAGGGACAGGAAGCTGTTGTAGAAGAAGTGATCGAGAAAGCAAAGAAACAGTTCGTAGAAGAAGGTCACAGAATGTCTACCATTAAGACTATCCAGGTATATCTGAAACCGGAAGAGTACGCAGCATACTACGTGATCAACCAGAAACATGCCGGAAGAGTAGATTTATTCTAAGCTTACATAAATGATAAAATAAGGGAAGCCAGACACTTGAAGTATCTGGCTTCTTTTTTTGTGCTATTTATTTATGCTCTTCTTTGTACTTAGAAACCAGTCTCTGGATTCTGTCATATGGGTTCAACAGATCGCTGATAGAGGAGTCATGGTTTAAAGTATCGATGATGTAAGCGATGTACTTGCTCATGTCACAGTTGATGTAATATGGCTTGGAGAGAAGCTCCGGTGTCTGGTAAGTTAAGTTTGTGGTAACGACCTTGTAGATCGTTCCGTCTGCAACTGCCTTGTCGAAACGGTCGAGTCCGTTTGTGAACAGGCCGAAGGTAGAGACAACGAAGATACGGTTTGCCTTTCTCTTCTTAAGCTCTGTGGCAACGTCGATCATACTCTCGCCGGAGGAAATCATATCGTCGATGATGATGACATCTTTGCCCTCTACAGAGGAGCCTAAGAATTCATGGGCAACGATCGGGTTGCGTCCGTCTACGATCTGACTGTAGTCACGACGTTTATAGAACATACCCATATCTACACCGAGCACGTTTGCAAGGTAAACGGCACGGTTAGTACCACCTTCATCCGGAGAGATGATCATTAAGTGGTCGTTGTCAAGCTTTAAGTCATCACAGTTTCTTAAGATACCTTTGATGAACTGGTAAGCAGGCTGAACGGTCTCGAAACCTTTGAGCGGGATAGCGTTCTGGACACGAGGGTCATGGGCATCGAATGTGATGATATTGTCAACACCCATAGAGGTCAGCTCCTGCAGGGCGAGTGCGCAGTCTAAGGACTCACGTGCGGTACGCTTGTGCTGGCGGCTCTCGTATAAGAACGGGATAATAGCTGTGATACGTTTTGCTTTACCACCGGCAGCGGCAATAATACGTTTCAGGTCAGCGTAGTGGTCATCCGGGGACATATGATTCTGGTGACCGGAAACAGAGTAGGTGATGCTATAGTTGGTAACATCGACAAGCAGATATAAGTCGTATCCACGGACAGACTCTTTGATGATACCTTTTGCCTCACCGGATCCGAAACGGGGAACAGCAGTAGGGATAATGTAAGAGTCACGGTGATAGCCCTTGAATGCAGCGTCATTTAAGTGCTCGTGCTGTCTCTTCTCTCTCCAGCCGACTAAGTACTCGTCGACTTTGGCACCTAATTCTTCGCAGCTCTTTAAGGGGATTAAGCCTAAGGCGCCGTCTGGCATGGTTTCTAAGATTCTTTCATCGTTTGGCATGAGTGATTTTCCTCCATAAAATAGATAAACATTAAAATTTATTTCAGTAGATGCAACATAAGGGGATATGGAAACATCTAGTGAATACGTTTCTTCAGGCGGATGTCGTCTCCGAAGAGCTTTAAGGCATCATAATGGTTCATGATGCGGGAGAACACACGCTCTGAGTAGATATCCATAATCTGACTGAGGTTCAGGTTCGTGGATATGATCGTGGACTTCTTGCGAAGGATCCGTTCGTTGATGCACAGGAAAAACTGTGAGTTTGTGAAAGAATTGGCAAGCTCGGTTCCGAGATCGTCAATGATTAAAAGGTCACAGTTGAAAATATTCTGGTGTGCTGCGATCGCATCGGCATCTTTTTCAAAGACACCCTTGCTTAATATATCAAATAATTGGAATGCCGTAAAGTAAATTACGGAATGTCCTGCATCTAATAATTCTTTTGCTATACAGTTCGAGAGAAATGTTTTTCCGATACCGGTATCCCCGTAGAAGAGGAGGTTGGAAAAACTGTCATCAAACTCGTCGATAAAACGGTGGCACCTTGCGACAACTGCCCTTGCAGTGGCAAGCGATGTGAGCCCGGTCGTAGGATTGACGATGTCATCGGAATAATAGTCGAACGATAATGCGTCAAAATTCTCCGTCTTTAAAATATCCTGGATGTTGGACTGGGCATAGATCAGGTTGATCGCCTGCTGGGTAAAACAGTGGCATGGTCTGCCGTCGACATACCCGGTGTCCTTACAGTCCGGACATTCATAGACCGGCTCGAAGTAATCTTCCGGAAGATGAAGCCCTTTTAACAGAAGCTTCTTTTCCTCCCGGAGCTCCTTTAAGTGCTTCTTTAACTCCGAAAGGGCACCCTCATCGCCGTCTAAGAGACGTCTGGCAGAGGAGACGGAGGCAGAGGCAATTTCCGCGTCAATCTCACGGAGCCTCGGAGCGCGCGTGTAGGCGTCCTGCATGCGTGCTTCGGCATCGTGCTTTGCTTTTAACTGTTTTGCATCATAAGAACGAAAGATTTCGTCATACTGGGAATTACTTAAAGCCATATCAGGTCTCCTGGTCGGTAAATGTTCTGCTACTGTGCAGAGTTGGCAAGCAGCATCTTTTCGAGATGGTCGTAATCATAGGAACGCTGCTCGAAGTTGTTAAACTTATTCTTAGAAGGCTGTGGGGCTGATGCGGCGGCATGGGCAGCGGTCTGTCTCTTCTTCTGGTGCGCCTCATCGAGCCTTGCGATGTCTGCTAAAGTAGTGACACCGTGCTTCTTCCAGCTTGCAAGAATCGAATCAATGTATTCAAACTTCGGCTGGTGGATAGACTGGATCGTCCGCTCACAGGCAGCCGTGATGACTTCCATGGAAAAACCGTATTCTGAACGCCAGCGGTCAATGTAAGCGGTCTCGGAAGGGACGAGGTTTCGTCCTGTGATACCGAGTGCCTTCATGACGGCAAAGTAGACCTGGCTGTGGATGTTGGCAAGCTGCTTTGCCTCCTCCGCGTTCGATACGTGGCTGTCCGCCCATGCAAGGGCGACTTTTTCTATGTAACGGATGCTCGTATGTCCCTTGCTGACACAGTACTCGATCAGATATTCGATCAAGTCTGCAGAGAAGCCGAGCCCGTCATACCAGTAGAGGATACTGTTGATATCGGTAGCCGTTAAGGTGCGTCCCAGGTAGCGCTCTGCGATAAACAGAAGCTCCTGGATGCATTCCTGGCTGCGGAACTGTCTGATATCCTCGGCGGTGTAAGTCCTGCCTGCTAACGGTTCCTTTTCCTGTGTCACAGGCGCAGTGTGCTCTGCGGCTGATACCTGAGCGGCAGAAACTGTTTCCGTCTGCTTCTTTCTGCTTCTGGCATCCAGAAAACAGACCCCGGTGAGGTTCTCTTCACCGTCATACTCGAGACGGAGCAGCTGCATCCGCTCCCAGTAGCTTAGGGCACGTCTGATATCCTTCTCCGTATGTTCGAACTTATCTGCCATGGCAGAGATGGAGAATGCCGCATCCGTAGATTCAAGCTGCCGTAACAGATAGAGATATATTTTCACAAACTCTCCATTGGCATCGGACATATATTCGTCGATGAAAATGTTCGATACGCTTGTGGCAGAGGTATGACTGTCACTATGAAGTGTGATAGTTGCCATAATTGTACTTCCTTTCCTGTCAGTATGACCGCGTGATAGGCAAATGATACTGATCCGCCACAAATTATAGCACAGCAGACCGGAAAAGAGAAGTGTAATTTCAACCACAAACCGCGTAAAATCAAGGCTTCCACAAAATTGTGGATAATGTGGATAAAATAGGGGAAAAAGATTTGGCTTTCACCGAAAACAGCCGGAAGCCGCTAAAATTGGGCATTCGAGCAAAGTTTACATAAAAATGTGGATAACTTTATGTAAACAAAAAAATCCACATTCAATCGTTGAAGTTTTCCCCAATTGAATGTGGATAATGTGGATAACCTATCTGCCAAGCAGGTGTTCGCCAACATTTACAATGTCTCCGGCTCCCATAGTTATCAACAAATCACCGTTTATACAGTTTTCCAGTAAATATTTCTCGATTTCGGTAAAAGATGGGAAATAGTGGCACTCGGTGCCTTTTTCCTTTAACTTTGCCTCAATATCCCTTGAGCTGATGCCGTAAGTGTTCTTCTCGCGGGCTGCGTAGATGTCTGCTAAGACAACAACATCTGCCATGGAAAGGACGTCTGCGAAATCGTCTAAGAACGCTTTGGTTCTTGAGTAGGTATGTGGCTGGAATACAAGTACGAGACGTTTGTGCGGGTACTTTAACGCGGCGGTTAAAGTAGCGCGGATCTCAGTCGGATGATGTGCGTAATCGTCGATCACAGTGACACCGTCCACTTCCCCTTTGTACTGGAACCGTCTGTCTGCACCGCCGAATGCTGCGATACCGGCGGCGATGTCCTTCTCATCGAGCTTTAAGTCGAGGGAGAGCGCGATGGCAGCGAGTGCATTGGACACGTTGTGGAGTCCTGGTACATGTAAAGCTACGTCCATAACTTTCCTGCCGTGGTACATGGCGGTGAAGGAAGCACATGCCTTCTCATCGAAAGTGATGTGTTCCGGGTAGAAGTCACAGGCATCACTCATGCCGTAGGTGATGATCTGGGCAGGAAGTCCTTCCACGATCGACTGATAGTTCTCTATCTCACCGTTGATGATAATCGCTCCATCCTCTTTTGTGTTGGATGCGAACTGGCGGAAGGAGTGGCGGATGTCATCAAGATCCTTAAAGAAATCGAGATGTTCCGCTTCTATGTTTAAGATAATGCTGTATTTCGGACGGAAATTTAAAAAGCTGTTCGTGTATTCACATGCTTCTGAAATAAAAACGTCAGACTTGCCGACACGCAGGTTCCCACCGATCGCCTTTAAGATGCCCCCGACGGTGATGGTCGGATCTTTCTTCGCCTGTAACAGAATCTGGGAAATCATGGAAGTGGTGGTCGTCTTTCCGTGCGTTCCGGCAACGGCGATGGAGTTCTGATAATTGTCCATGATCTGCCCTAACAGCTCGGCACGGGTGAGCATCGGGATGCCTTTTTCCTTTGCGGCGATAAATTCGGTGTTATCTTCGCGGATGGCAGCGGTGTAGACGACAAGGTCGATGTCGTCTGTAATATTTTCCGGCTTCTGACCGTAGTACACCTGCATGCCCATATGCTCTAAGTGTCTGGTCAGGTCAGATTCCTTTGAGTCGGATCCGGAGACTGTAAAATGCTCCTCGTGCAGAATTTCTGCGAGACCGCTCATGCTGATACCGCCGATTCCCATGAAATGGATGTGGATAGGATTGTTAAAATCAATTTTATACATGATAAGTACCTGCCTTGTTTTTTCTTGATTCATGACAATAGAATGTTCGCAGAGCGTGTATTCTATTGTTTATATCTAAAGCAATTATAACCTTATATAAAAAATTTGCAAATTCTTTTGTGCGTGATTTTACAGATTTGCGTGGTTTTGGATACTGGAAACGTGATGACGCAGGAAGGCAGAATAGTCTGGCAGGAAAAAGGAAAAAATGTCGTTTTTTAAAAGTACAACTGAAAAAAATGTGGAAATATATGGAAAAAGGACCCGTATTTGTGCGTTTTGTCGAAATTTCAGTAAAATACATTTAAAAATTGTGAAAAATGATGTACAAGACATCTGTCATGTGCTATACTAAATTTATCAGAGACTAGATAGACTAGTGAAATGACGAGAGGTGATTGACGTGATTCGAAAAGAAATGATAGCAATGCTATTAGCAGGAGGTCAGGGAAGCCGTCTAGGTGTACTGACTGCAAAAGTTGCAAAGCCGGCAGTTGCATTCGGTGGAAAGTACCGTATTATTGATTTCCCACTCAGCAACTGTATTAACTCCGGAATTGATACGGTCGGTGTGCTGACCCAGTATCAGCCATTACGTCTGAATACCCATATCGGAATCGGTATTCCGTGGGATTTGGACAGGAATAATGGAGGAGTAACCGTACTTCCACCATATGAGAAGAGCGATAACAGTGAATGGTATACCGGAACAGCCAATGCAATTTACCAGAACTTGAATTACATGGAGCAGTATAATCCGGAATATGTACTGATTTTATCCGGTGACCATATTTATAAGATGGATTATGAGGTGATGCTTGATTTTCACAAGGAGAACAACGCAGATGTGACAATTGCCACGATGCCGGTTCCAATCGAGGAGGCAAGCAGATTCGGTATCGTGATTGCAGATGAGAATAAGCGCATCCAGGCATTTGAGGAGAAGCCGGAGCATCCGAGAAGCAACCTCGCATCCATGGGTATTTATATTTTCAGCTGGAAGGTTCTGAAGGAAGCGTTAGTTGCAATGAAGGATCAGAGCAACTGTGACTTCGGTAAGCATATTATCCCATATTGTTTTGAGAAGCAGCAGCGCTTATTTGCATACGAATACAACGGCTACTGGAAGGATGTAGGAACACTTGGTTCTTACTGGGAAGCCAATATGGAGTTAATAGACCTGATTCCGGAGTTCAACCTCTACGAGGAATACTGGAAGATCTATACGAAGAGCGATATTATCCAGCCACAGTATCTGTCTGCAGATTCGGTTGTGGAGCGCAGTATCATCGGAGACGGATCCGAGATCTATGGTGAAGTACATAATTCTGTCATCGGAGCAGGTGTTTCAATCGGAAAGGGCAGTGTGATACGGGATTCCATCGTGATGCGTGGTACCCAGATTGGTGAGAATGTTGTTGTGGACAAGGCGATCATCGCGGAGAACTGTGAGATCGGCGACCATGTAACATTAGGTGTTGGCGAGGAGAAGCCGAATAAGTTAAATGACAAGATCTATTCGTTCGGACTTGTGACGATCGGCGAGGATTCTTCTGTTCCAGCAAATGTTTCTGTCGGAAAGAACACTGCAATTTCCGGTAAGACAACCTTAGAAGATTATCCGGAGGGTATTCTTGACAGCGGTGAAGTAATTATTAAGGCAGGTGACTCAGAATGAAGGCAGTAGGAATTATTTTGGCTGGCGGTAATAACAGCCGTATGCAGGAATTATCCAATAAACGTGCAATTGCAGCGATGCCGATCGGAGGAAGCTACCGAAGCATTGACTTTGCATTAAGCAGCATGAGCAACTCTCATGTACAGACCGTTGCCGTACTGACCCAGTACAGTGCAAGATCGTTGAATGAACATTTAAGCTCATCCAAGTGGTGGGATTTCGGAAGAAAACAGGGTGGATTATACGTGTTCAACCCGACCGTCACTGTGGATAACAGCTGGTGGTACCGTGGAACAGCAGATGCCATGTACCAGAACATCAATTTCTTAAAGAGACGTCATGAACCATATGTCATCATCAGCAGTGGTGACTGTGTGTACAAGCTTGATTTTAATAAGGTACTTGATTACCATATCCAGAAGAAAGCAGATATCACAGTTGTCTGCAAAGATATGGATCCGAGTGTGGATGTCAGCCGCTTCGGTGTTGTCCGCATGAATGAAGATGCAAGAATTGTGGAATTCGAGGAGAAGCCGATGGTTTCCCAGTCCAACACGATTTCAACCGGAATCTATGTGATCCGCAGAAGACAGCTGATCGAGATGCTTGAGAGAAGTGCAGATGAGGGAAGATGGGATTTCGTTACCGATATTCTGATCCGCTACAAGAATATGAAGCGTATCTATGGATATAAGATGAACGAATACTGGAGCAACATCGCAACTGTTGATTCCTATTATCAGACCAACATGGATTTCCTGAAGCCGGAAGTCAGAAAGTATTTCTTCAAGGATGAGCCGGAGATCTGCTCGAAGGTAGACGATCTGCCGCCTGCAAAGTATAACACGGGTTCGGAAGTCAGAAACAGCCTGATCGCGAGTGGATGTATCATCAACAGCAAGGTTGAAAACTCTGTTTTATTCAAGAAGGTATTTGTTGGAAAGAACTGTGTTATTAAGAATTCTATCATTTTAAATGATGTGTATATCGGGGATAATACGCACATTGAGAACTGTATCGTTGAGAGCCGTGATACGTTGAAAGCCAACACCTACTACTGTGGTGAGAACGGCATTAAGATTGTATCCGAGCACAACGAGAGATACGTGTTATAGAAAAGGACAGATAGAGAAGACAGAGTGATTTACAGTAAGAGGATGACCGAAAAGGGGGACAGAACATCATGCAGATTACAGACGTTAGAATCAGAAAAGTCGAAAAGGAAGGAAAGATGAAAGCTGTCGTTTCCATCACGATTGACGAAGAATTTGTGGTTCATGATATTAAGATCATCGAGGGAGAAAAAGGTTTATTTATTGCAATGCCAAGCAGAAAGGCAGCGGATGGGGAATACAGAGACATTGCACATCCGATCAATTCTTCTACGAGAGAGAAGATTCAGGAACTGATTCTGGAGAAGTATCAGGAGACACTCGAAGCTGAGGAATAGATACTGTAAAAAAAGACGGATCGCTATGAAGATGGCGATCCGTTTTTTTCATGAACAGAAATAATGTGCGAAGTATATCTATTTTTATGCAGAAGTTGTGAAAATCTTCACAAAAAGTTGCGCGGATCTTAAGATTTGTTCTTTATAATAAAATGGCACCAGGAGCAAAAAGAAAGAACATACTCCAGATGGCTTGATATATAACAGATAAAAAATCGGAAAGAATGAGGCATGTTACATGTTAGAATGGCTTTGCAACTTGGATCAGAACATTTTATTATTTCTTCAGGATTATGTGCGGGAAGATTTCCTGACCTTTGCGATGAGGTTCATCACCACACTCGGAAATGCAGGGATGATCTGGATCCTGATCACGGGAATCCTTCTTCTGATGCCGAAATACCGGAAGCTTGGTCTTACCTGCGGTGTGGCATTACTGCTATCACTTCTTATTAACAATCTGTTTCTGAAAAACGTGATTGCAAGAACCAGGCCTTTTGACGTGATCGAGGGACTGATTCCATTAATCCCGCGTCCAATCGATTTTTCCTTCCCATCCGGGCATACGGCAAGCTCCTTTGCGGCTGGTTTCCTGCTTTTCAGGCGGCTTCCGAAAAAATACGGGATCCTGATGTTGGGTCTGGCAGTCCTGATCAGTTTCTCCAGATTATATGTCGGTGTGCATTATCCAAGCGATGTGCTGGCAGGCGTTGTTTCCGGAATCTGTATCAGCTATCTGGCAGAAAAAATAACAATACATACTTGTAAAATAAAAAAACTACTGTAAAATAAAGAAAGATAGAAAAATAGGGAGCGAATGTGAACTCCCTATTTTTCGTGCGTCAGATCCAGGAAAGATAAAATAACAAATTGATAATGGAAAACGTATCTTATTTACAAGCTTCACAAAGTAAATTTGCGTCTGGTAATTGTCAGGAAAATAGAAAGAGGTAATCATTATGAAACAGTTAAAAGCAGTCATCCTTGCAGCAGGAAAAGGAACCCGAATGAAATCTGATCTCCCGAAGGTCGTACACACCATTGATGGAAAATGTCTGGTGGACTATGCCATCGACGCAGCAGAAGGCGCCGGTGCAACCGATATCTGTCTGGTAGTAGGATACAAACACGAGGTGGTAGAGAACACTATCTCCCACAAAAACGTAACATTCGCCTTACAGGAAGAACAGCTTGGAACCGGCCACGCCGTTAAATGTGCCAGAGATTTTCTTGGCGACGAAGGTCAGACCTTAATCTTATTCGGTGATACTCCGCTCATCACAGCAGCCACCTTAAAAAAACTTGCGGATTATCACAGGGAAAATGGAAATACTGTAACCGTACTCTCCGCCATGATCGATGACCCGACCGGCTATGGCAGAATCATCCGCGATGAGAGCGGCACCTTCGTCAAAAGCGTCGAGCACAAAGATGCCTCCCCGGAAGAATTGCAGTCCCACGAGATCAACTCCGGTATGTACATCTTCGACACGAAAGAGCTGAAAGAAGCCTTAGACAAAATCACCCCAAACAACGCCCAGGGTGAATACTACCTTCCGGACACCCTTACAATTATTAAGAACAAGGGACTGAAAGTAGATGCATATGCCCTCGACGATCCGGAAGATATCACCGGCGTCAACGACCAGGAACAGTTAGCCGCAGCCGCCGAGATCATCCGTCGCCGTGGATAGACATTTTCAAATAAACAAATGATAATTCTGTTCAAAGAACTGTAAGAACTATAAACACTTACAATTTCATGCGGAAAAGTGTAAAATTCATAAACCAGTAAATCTTTGAGATAACCAGCGAAACTCTTAGATAACGTAACGAGGATTGCGCGAAGCGGGCATGGCTGGTTGCAGACCTTGAGGAGCCGCCGGTCCTTAGCTTGCAGCCGAGCAGAGGCAGTGATGGCTAGCCAGTAAACTGACACTGCGAGGATGGAAGCTTAGTACCGTTGCGAGCGACGCGGAGTGAGAACGTGTCTGCATCCAGCCATGCCCGCTTCGCGTAATCACCACAGCCTGACGCAGAGTTTCGCGTCCCTCAGACACAAATGGAAAGGAACAAATTCAATGTTTTTAATCGTAGGACTAGGCAACCCAACGAAGCAGTACGAGAAGACGAGACACAACATCGGCTTCGATGTCATGGATGCCCTGGCAGATAAATATAATATCAGTATCAGTGAAAAAAAACACAAAGCCCTCTGCGGCAAAGGCGTCATCGAAGGCACCAAAGTCGTACTCGCAAAGCCGCAGACATACATGAACCTAAGTGGTGAGAGCGTGGCAGAACTCATCAACTACTACAAACTCGACCCGGAATCCGAGATGATCGTGATATTTGACGATATCAGCTTAGAGCCGGGCAACATACGCATCCGCAAAAAAGGAAGCGCAGGCGGACATAACGGAATCAAAAATATCATCGCCATGACAGGTACACAGAACTTCATGCGGATCAAAGTCGGAGTCGGGGAGAAGCCGAAGGGCTGGGATCTTGCTGATTATGTGCTGGGACGCTTCGATAATGCCGACCGTGCGAAGGTCGAGGAAGCGATCGGACATGCGATGGACGCAGCTGTATTAATGATGCAGGGAGAGGTCGATAAGGCGATGAACGATTACAATAGCAGGAAACAGGAATAAGGAGTAAGAGACAGCGTGAAAACATTCACAGAACCCCTAAGGGAGCTGCAGGGCTATGAAGAGTTAGAACAGGCAGTGAAGCAGGGAAACGGGGTGATCCAGGTTTCCGGCTGTATTGATGCGGTAAAGGCACATATTGCGTACAGTGTGAACAATGGTTCCGGAAACAGGATCATTGTTACTTTTCATGAGCAGAAAGCGAAGGAGCTGTTAGAAGAATACCGCTTTTTTGACCAGAAGGCAGCTTATTATCCGGCGAAGGATATCCTCTTTTACCAGGCGGATATCCGTGGAAACGTGCTGACCGCAGAGCGGATCAATGCCCTCCGGATGTTAGCGGAGGAAAAAAACTGCACTATTATCACTACATTTGACGCACTTATGAACCCGATGCCGGGACCGGAGAAGTTCATCGGAGCCGTGAAGCGGATTGCAGTCGGGGATACGGTGGAGCTTTCCGGGCTGTCGAAGCATCTGGTCGAGCTCGGTTACGAGAAGAATTATCAGGCACAGACCAGGGGTGAATTCTCTGTGAGGGGCGGTATTATTGATATTTTCCCACTGACCGAGGAGAATCCATTCCGCATTGAACTCTGGGGGGATGAGGTGGATTCCATCCGCTCCTTCGACCCGGAGAGCCAGCGGTCGATCGAGAATCTTGAGGAAGTATTTCTCTATCCGGCGTGTGAGGTCGTTTTAAGTGAGGAAGAACTCCGGAACGGTGTGGAGAAGATTAAGAAGGAAGCGAAGCGGACGGCGGAGAGGTTCCGGAAGGAAATGAAAACAGAGGAAGCTTACCGTGTGCAGTCGCTTGCAGACCAGATCGCAGAGGAGACGACCGAATATGGGAATATGGCGGGATTAGATGCCTTTCTTTCCTATTTCTGTGAGGAGAGGGTTTCCCTGTTAGATTATTTAGATAGCGGGGATTCCCTTGTTTTTCTGGATGAAACAGTGCGGAATATAGAAAGAGGGCAGTCTACCGAGACCGAATTTTCCGAGAGCATGAAGCAGCGAATGGAGAAGGGCTATATCCTTCCGGGGCAGATGCGGGAGCTTTTTTCCTGCAAAGAGGTCTTAGCGAAGCTGAACCGGAGAAAATGTGTGGCACTGACCGCGCTGGACATGAAGTGTGGCCAGTTAAATATCACAGAGCGCATTGCGATTGAGAGCCGGACGGTCAATCCGTATAACAACAGCTTCGAGCTGCTTGTGAAAGATCTGAAACGATATCGGAAGAATGGTTACCGCATGGTGCTGCTGTCGAGTTCAAGAACGCGTGCAAAGCGTCTGGCAGAAGATCTGATGAATGAGGATCTGACGGCTTTTTATTCGGAGGATTTCGACAGAAGCTTACAGCCTGGAGAGATCATGACCGGCTACGGAAAAGTGAAAAAAGGCTACGAGTATCCGGCGGTGAAGCTTGTTGTAATCTCCGAGAGCGATATTTTCGGCTCCGAGAAGAAGAAAAAGAAGCGTCACCGCATGTACGAGGGTGAGAAGATCGCAAGCTTTACAGACTTGAATATCGGGGATTATGTGGTGCATGAAAATCACGGGCTTGGCATATACCGCGGGATTGAGAAGATCGAAGTGGATAAGACGGTAAAAGATTACATTAAGATCGAGTACGCGGGCGGAGGAAATCTCTATATTCTGGCAACACAGCTAGAGCTGATCCAGAAATATGCCGGGGCGGATGCGAAGAAGCCGAAGCTAAATAAGCTCGGCGGGCAGGAGTGGAACCGGACGAAGACGAAGGTGCGCGGAGCCGTGAAGGAGATCGCAGGGGATCTTGTGCGTCTGTATGCCGTTCGTCAGAGTGAGCGGGGATTTGCCTATGGACCGGATACTGTCTGGCAGAGAGAGTTCGAGGAGATGTTCCCGTTCGAGGAGACCGAGGATCAGGATCTTGCCATCGAAGCGACCAAACGCGATATGGAGAGCACGAAGATTATGGACCGCCTGATCTGCGGGGACGTCGGCTATGGCAAGACGGAGATTGCAATCCGCGCGGCATTCAAGGCAGTGCAGGATGGCAAACAGGTGGCATTTTTGGTGCCGACGACGATTCTGGCGCAGCAGCATTACAACAACTTTGTCCAGAGGATGAAGGACTTTCCGGTGAATATCGACCTTCTGTGCCGTTTCCGCTCTACAGGGGAGCAGAAGAAGACACTGGAGAAGCTGAAAAAGGGACAGGTGGATATTATCATCGGAACACACAGGCTTCTATCGAAAGATGTCGTGTTTAAGGATCTTGGACTCTTAATGATCGATGAGGAGCAGCGCTTCGGTGTCACCCATAAGGAGAAAATCAAGCAGTTAAAGAACAATATTGATGTGCTCACCCTAACGGCAACTCCAATCCCGAGAACACTCCACATGAGCCTGATCGGAATCCGGGATATGAGTGTGTTAGAGGAGCCGCCGATGGATCGTGTTCCGATCCAGACATATGTGATGGAATATAATGAGGAGCTTGTGCGTGAGGCAATCTCAAGGGAGCTTGCCCGCGGCGGACAGGCGTATTATGTATACAACCGTGTGAAGGAGATCGCAGATGTGGCGACGAAGATCGCTGCCCTTGTGCCGGAGGCGAATGTTGCGTACGCGCACGGGCAGATGAAAGAGACAGAGCTGGAAGATATCATGTACAAGTTCATCAACGGAGAGATTGATGTGTTAGTATCGACCACAATCATTGAGACCGGACTTGACATCTCTAACGTCAACACGATGATTATCCACGATGCGGATAATATGGGACTTTCCCAGCTTTATCAGCTGCGCGGGCGTGTGGGACGCTCGAACCGGACAGCGTATGCCTTCTTAATGTATAAGAGGGATAAAATGTTAAAGGAAGTGGCAGAGAAGCGTCTTGCCGCGATCCGCGAGTATACAGACCTTGGAAGCGGTTTCAAAATTGCCATGCGGGATCTTGAAATCCGCGGAGCCGGAAATCTGCTCGGAGCCGAGCAGCACGGGCACATGGAAGCGGTCGGGTATGACCTGTACTGCAAGATGTTAAACGAAGCCGTGAAGGAAGCAAAAGGGCTTAAGACCGAGGAAAGCTACGACACGACAATCGACATTGATTTAGATGCGTACATCCCGATGGGCTATATCCCAAATGAGATGCAAAAGTTAGATATTTACAAGAGAATCGCGGATATTGAGACCGAGGAGGAGACGGAGGAAATGTTAGAGGAGCTGATCGACCGTTTCGGGGATCCACCGAAATCTGTCGAAAATCTGCTCTATATCGCAAAAATGAAGTCGCTCGCACATCACGTTTATATGACAGAAGTGTCACAAAAGGGGGATATGGTCCGTTTCACGCTCTATGAAAGAGCCGGGATCGATGTGACGAAGATACCGGAGCTGACGGCGCAGTATGCAGGCAGCGTGAAGTTTACCGCGGATGCGAAAGCCCCGTTTTTCACTTATATGCTCAGAAAGAACAGCAGGGAGAAAAATGTGGACGCGCTGACAGTGATCGAGAACTTCCTGCGTACGGCGGGAGAAATCCTGCTTCCGGCAGAGGATCCTGTGAAAAAAGTATGAAAAATATTGCCACAGCAGGATAAAAGCTCTATAATAGAGCAAGTGAAATGACATGTTTCTCCGCAAAACAGGGAGAAAATAAGGAGGACTTATGAATACAAAGAAATTTACAGCACTGCTGCTCAGTGGTGTTATGGCAGCATCTGTATTGGCAGGATGCGGCGGCATTGATAAGGATGCAGTGGTTGCAACGTTAGATGGACAGGAGATTAAGCTCGGAGTTGCCAACTTTGCAGCGAGACTGCAGCAGGCACAGTACGATGATTTTTATACCGCATATTTCGGTGAGGATGTGTGGAACTCTGATCTCTATGGAAATGGCTCAACCATGCAGGATAACTTAAAGGACAGCGTGATCGGCTCCATCGAAGATATGTATGTACTGAAAAATCATATGGACGATTATGGTGTGGTTCTTTCTGAGGAAGATCAGACTGCGATTAAGACAACTGCAGCAGAATTTATGTCTGTCAATACAGATGATGCATTAGAGGCAATGGGCGCGACAGAGGATATCGTGGAAGAGTACCTGACACTTGTGACGATCCAGGCGAGAATGCATGAAGCGATCATTGCGGATGCAGATACGAATGTAAGCGATGAGGAAGCGAACACGAGCGATTACAGCTATGTGGTAATTTCCAAGACGAGCTATAAGGATGCGGACGGCAACACCGTGGATTACACAGAGGAAGAGAAAGCAGATCTTGCGGATACTGTGAAGAAGTTCCAGTCCGCAGCCACAACGGTTACCCTTGAGGATGCAGCAGATGAATTCGGGTATACCGTGAGCACAGGAAGCTTTGCATCTGATAACACCACACTGGATGCAGATGTGCTTGCAGCGTTACAGGGGCTGACCGAGGAAGGACAGGTTTCCGATGTCGTAGAGACAGACAGCTCCTATTATGTACTCCGTCTTGACACAATCACAGATGCGGACAAGACCGAGCAGCACAGACAGGAGATCATCAGCAAGCGTCAGAGTGATCTGTACAGCGAAGTACTTCAGGGTTACAAAGATGAGGCAGAATGGGTATTGAATGAAAAGGTATGGGAAACCGTAACTTTTGATAATCTGTTCACAACAACGGTAGAATCAACAGAGACAGAAACCGTTGACAGCACAGAGCCTGCAGCGACAGAGGAGCAGCAGACAGAGACAACTGGTCAGACAGAGTCAGTGGCAGAGACCGAAGCAGTAGACGGAACGGAATCCGTACAGTAAGAGACAGCAGGAGAGCATGATTTTTTGAAAAACAAAGAATCCGTGCTCTCTTTTTTTGTCAGATCGCGCAGGGAGCTTGTAGAAATGGCAATTTTATGTTATCGTAAAGTAGGATGATTCCCGGCTGTAAAGATTGGCTGTCCGGGATCAGAAGACTGGAAATATCAGAGGAACAGAGAAGAGATCATAAGATGAAAGATAATATTGTGTTAATTGGAATGCCAGGAGCAGGGAAGAGCACGGCGGGTGTCATCCTTGCAAAGGTAATTGGATATCAGTTCGTAGATGCGGATCTTGTCATCCAGGAGGAGGAAGGGAAGCGTTTACATGAGATTATAGAAGAAGTTGGAACGGATGGATTCATCGAGGTGGAGAACCGTGTGAATGCCTCCCTTACGGCAGAGCACTCCGTCATTGCAACCGGCGGAAGCGTTGTGTACGGGGCAGAGGCGATGGAACATCTGAAGGCGATCGGAACGGTGATCTACTTAAAGCTTCCGTATGAAGTGGTGCGGAAGAGACTGAGTGATATTAAGGGCAGGGGTGTCGTGTTAAAGGACGGACAGACATTAAAGGATCTGTATGAGGAACGGGTTCTTTTGTATGAGAAGTATGCGGATATCATTGTAGATGAGTTCGGGCGGAATGTGGAACAGACGGTGGAAGAGATCGTGAGGCTTTGGAATGCATAAGATGGAGAAGAGAAAGATCACGGGAAAAGCAGTCATCCAGTCGGGTGTGCTTGCCGGTCTGGCACTGTTTCTGCTTCTTGCAGCAGTCTCACAGAAGAAGAATATCGGTCAGGGATATGAACAGATATATTTTAACGGGGAGCTCATCGGAAATGTTGCGAAGACGGTCGATGCTTCACATGCCATACATGCGGTGAGACGGGAGCTTGCAGCAGAGAGTGATGTTCCGGTCTGTATGGATTATGAATATTCTTCCAGCAGTGCCAACAACTGGTTTGCAGCTCTTATGACGGAAAAAGAATTAAAAGAAGCCTTAAAGGAAAGAATGAAAGTATCTGAGATCCACACACAGATCCGTGCCTACACGGTAGCGATCGACGGTTACCGCGGCAATTTTAAGAGTGTGCAGGAGGTTGTGGATTTCTTAAATGCAGTGAAGGAGAAGGAAGAGCCAAATCCTTCTTTTACCACAAGAATTTTAAAAGAGGAGAGCCATATTGGTGGAATCATGCGGGCACAGCTTGCTGCGGTCGGTGGGAAAGCTGACGGGGAAGAGGTAAAGCTTGCCGAGCAGGAACTTCAGATTGCACAGGCAGTATCTGCAGGCGTGAACGGGGATCTGGCCAGCCAGATGACGGAGGACAGCTCTGACAGCAAAAAAGGTTACGAGATAGGAACGCTCGATATGAAGTTCTTAGAGAACGTGGAAGTCTATGAGAAGTATGTTTCAGCAGAGGAGCTTTGCGATGTGGACGGGCAGGTCGAGGAAGTAACCAAAGAGAAAGAAACGAATAAGATATATGTAGTAGAGAGCGGAGATGTACTGTCCGTGATTGCGATGAACCATGATACAACCGTGGCGAATATTCTCGCGCTGAACGGTTTTGACAGTGCAGATGTCAGAATTTTCCCGGGACAGGAGTTGATTATCGCAGTTCCGGAGCCAGACTTGAGCCTGAAGGTGACAAAAGGCGAGGTCTATGAGGAAGATTATCAGGCTGATCCGGTTATCATTGAGAACGATGAATGGTATACAACGAAGCAGGTCGTACATCAGGAAGGTACGACCGGTCACAGGGAACGGAATGATATTGTTACCTATGAGAACGGTGTGGAGACAGCGCGCGAGCTTGCACACGAGACGATCTTAGTGGAGTCAACCCCGGCAGTGATCGAGCAGGGAACCATTAAGCCGCCAACTTACATCAAGCCGCTTGCCGGTGGACACTTTACCTCCGGATTCGGAAGAAGATGGGGAAGAATGCACAAAGGGGTCGACTGGGGCTGCCCGACCGGAACGACCGTCTATGCTTCGAGTGCCGGTACGGTTGTAAGTGCCGGATACAACAGCGGATATGGAAATAACGTGGTCATCAGCCACCCGGATGGACGCATGACAAGATATGCACATAACAGCAAGCTGTTAGTACACGCCGGACAGTGGGTGGAGCAGGGACAGAGCATCGCTTTAAGCGGAAGCACCGGAAGATCAACCGGACCGCATGTGCATTTTGAGATTTATATCAATGGTGTTGCAGTGAACCCGCTTGATTATATCGGTCAGTAAAATATTTCCATACAGGAAAAGGAACTTGACAAACGACCGGAATGGTCACTATAATGTTGTGTTTGTAAAAAATGTTCGTAGAGGTGCAATATGGAACAGTATGTAATTAAAGGTGGAAATCCGCTGGTTGGAGAAGTGGAGATTGGCGGAGCCAAAAATGCAGCGCTTGCAATTCTTTCCGCAGCAGTCATGACGGATGAGACCGTTACAATAGAGAATCTCCCAAATGTGAGAGATATTAATGTATTATTAAATGCGATTCAGGAGATTGGGGCACGGGTGGACAGAATCGATGCCCATACCGTGAAGATCAACGGCTCTTTTATCCGTGATTTTAATGTTGACAATGAGTTTATTCGCAAGATCCGTGCGTCTTATTACCTGATCGGCGCACTGCTTGGCAAGTACAAGAGGGCAGAGGTCGCACTGCCGGGTGGATGCAATATCGGAAGCCGTCCGATTGACCTTCATTTAAAAGGATTCAGTGCACTTGGCGCCCATGTGGATATCAGGCATGGACTTGTGCATGCTTCCGCAGAGAAGCTGACAGGAACCCATATTTATCTGGATAAAGTATCCGTGGGTGCCACGATCAATATTATGATGGCAGCTTCCATGGCAGAGGGTAAGACGATCATTGAGAATGCAGCGAAGGAGCCACATGTCGTTGACGTGGCGAACTTCTTAAACAGCATGGGAGCCCAGATCCGCGGAGCAGGAACAGATGTCATCCGTATTGTCGGTGTGGAGAAGCTTCACAAGACCGAGTATTCCATTATTCCGGATCAGATTGAGGCAGGAACGTTCATGTTTGCAGCAGCCGCTACCAAGGGCGATGTGACAGTGAAGAATGTGATCCCGAAGCATTTAGAGGCGACGACAGCGAAGCTTTTAGAGATCGGCTGTGAGGTGGAAGAGTTCGACGATGCTGTCCGAGTGGTCGCATCCAAGCCATTACACCATACCCAGGTGACGACACTGCCGTACCCTGGTTTCCCGACCGACATGCAGCCACAGATGGCAGTTGTCCTTGGAATCGCAGAGGGAACAAGCACGGTGACAGAGAGTATATTCGAGAACCGTTTCAAATATGTGGATGAGCTGACCCGCATGGGTGCCAATATTAAGGTGGAGAGCAACATTGCGATCATCAACGGCACAGAGCGCTACACAGGAGCAAGAGTGAACGCGCCGGATCTGCGTGCAGGGGCTGCGCTTGTCATTGCAGGGCTTGCTGCAGAAGGTATTACGGTTGTAGACGATATTTACTATATCGAGCGTGGATACGAAGAGTTTGAATCCAAGTTAGCTTCCCTCGGTGCACAGATCGAGAAAGTCAACACAGAAAAAGAGATCCAGAAGTTTACACTGAAGGTATCTTAAGATATATACAATCTTCCGATTTTGTATATGAGTGGAAAAAAACGCTTGACAGAGGCGGTGGAAGATAGTATCTTATGCAAGTAAGATTTGAAAATTCAATATTGTACAAAATTTTCTTATTCAGAGTGATGGAGATACATAGGATCTGAGAAGTCACGGCAACCCCTCTACGGAAGGTGCCTACCTGAGCGAGCAAAAAACTATATTTTATAGTTCGAACAATAAGAGGATTTGATAATCTGATGATTTATTCAACTCCGCATGTTCGACATGACGGAGTTTTTTCATTCATAGGAAAATACATCCTATGAAAAAACGCTCCGCGGGGATCGAACTGCGGCGGAGACGCATTATATAGCAAAAGCGACTCACCGCAGGAGAACAGACGGAATACACACATACCGGGAAGAAGCAGCTTCCCACCACAAAGAGAAAGGAATGAACAAATGGAAAAATTATTATTTACATCTGAGTCCGTTACAGAAGGACATCCGGATAAAATGTGCGATGCCATCTCAGATGCCATCTTAGACGCATGCATGGAGCAGGATCCGATGAGCCGTGTAGCCTGCGAGGCAGCAAGCTGTACCGGTTTCGTATTAGTAACCGGAGAGATCACAACAAAAGCACAGTTAGATATCCCTTCTATCGTGCGCAAGACAGTCAATGAGATCGGCTACAATGACGCAAAGACCGGCTTCGACGGACATACCTGTGCGGTTATGGTTGCGTTAGACCAGCAGTCCCCTGATATTGCAATGGGTGTTGACAAAGCACTGGAAGCAAAAGAGAACAAGATGTCTGATGAGCAGTTAGAAGCAATCGGTGCCGGAGACCAGGGTATGATGTTCGGTTATGCGACAAATGAGACTCCGGAACTGATGCCATATCCGATTTCCCTTGCCCACAAGCTCGCATTACAGCTTACCAAAGTCCGCAAAGATGGCACATTAGCATATTTAAGACCAGACGGAAAGACACAGGTTTCCGTAGAGTATGATGAGAACGGCAAGCCGAAGAGATTAGAGGCAGTTGTTTTATCCACACAGCATGATGAGGATGTGACACAGGAGCAGATCCATGAGGATATTAAGAAGTATGTCTTCAATCCGATCCTTCCACAGGAGATGATTGATGCAGAGACCAAGTTCTTCATCAACCCGACCGGACGTTTCGTAATCGGTGGACCTCACGGTGATGCAGGTCTTACCGGACGTAAGATCATCGTAGACACCTACGGCGGATATGCCCGTCACGGCGGCGGAGCTTTCTCCGGAAAAGACTGCACGAAGGTAGACCGTTCCGCAGCATACGCAGCACGTTACGTTGCAAAGAACATCGTTGCAGCAGGACTGGCAGAGAAATGTGAGATCCAGCTCTCTTACGCAATCGGTGTTGCACAGCCGACATCCGTTATGGTAGATACATTCGGAACAGGAAAAGTATCTGACGAGAAGCTTGTTGAGATCGTCCGCGAGAACTTTGACCTCCGTCCGGCAGGCATTATCAAGATGCTTGACTTAAGAAGACCGATCTACCGCGGAACAGCAGCTTACGGACATTTCGGACGTACAGACTTAGACCTTCCATGGGAAGCTACCGATAAGGCAGAGAATCTGAAGAAATATTTATAAAAGCTGATACATACAGGGAAACAGCCGGTTTATGAAAAGTTTAGACTTTTTTCCGGTGTTTCATGTTATAATAGGTCATGGGATTTATTCCTGTGACCTTTTTTTACAGTCTTTTTCAGAAAACAAAAGGAACATATGCATGAAGTTTAGAAATAAGATTATTATATCATTTTGCATTATCATATTTGTGCCAATCTTTTTGGCAAGCCTGGTGCTGTTCAGTATGCAGCATATCCAGATGAAGGCAATCGAGCAGACGTACGGCGTGGAGGGGGATGGTTACAGCTATTTTTCCAATTCTGTCCAGTTGTTGAGCCGGTTTACGAAGGATATCTATATAGATCTGTGTAATACTGCGGCAAAGAATCCGGAGAAGATGGAGGACGAAGCCTACTTAGACGGCGTGAACCAGAACTTAGAGGAGAAGGCATCGTATCTCATCATCCGGGAGGGGGACGCGCTTACTTATATTGGAAAGAAAGCATCGCCATCACTTCTGACCCAGCTTCCGGATTACGGGAGTGCAGATGAGAACGCGAATTCCGGAACGTATATTGACGGCGAGGAACAGGCGCTTGTGAAGCAGATCGACTTCACGGATCAGGAGGGAAGGGACAGCAGTGTCTTCATTGTCACAAGGCTTGAAGAGATGGTGCCGGAGATAAAGAGTCTTTTGATCGATATTCTTGTGTCGATTGTGCTGATCCTGCTTCTCACCGCATGTATGCTGACGATCTGGATCTACACGAGCCTGATCAACCCGATCAAGAAGCTGCAGAATGCCGCACTTAATATTAAAGAGGGCAACCTCGACTTTACAATCGAGGCGGAGAGCAACGATGAGATCGGGGAACTGTGCAAGAGCTTCGAGGAGATGCGCCAGAGGCTGAAGGACAATGCCGAGGAGAAGATCAACGGCGAGAAGGAGAACAAGACGCTTATCAGCAATATTGCGCATGATTTAAAGACACCGATCACAGCGGTAAAGGGCTATGCGGAAGGGCTGATAGATGGGGTGGCAGACACACCGGAGAAGCGTGACAAGTATATCAGAACCATTTATAATAAAGCCAATGAGATGGACACGCTCATCAATGAGCTGACCCTCTATGCAAAGATTGATACGAACCGTATCCCGTACAACTTTGCGAAGATCAATGTGGCAGATTATTTTAACGACTGTGCAGAGGAGCTTGGTTTAGATCTTGAGGCGAAGAACATCGAGCTTGCATACTTTAATTATACGGATGAACACACTCAGATTATTGCAGACCCGGAGCAGTTACGCCGTGTGATCCACAATATCATCGGCAATTCCGTGAAGTACCTCGACAAGCAGAGAGGCCGGATCAATATCCGCATCAAGGATGTGGGGGACTTTATCCAGGTGGAGATCGAGGACAATGGAAGAGGAATTGCAGCGAGAGATCTTCCGTACATTTTTGACCGGTTTTACCGGGCAGATGCATCGAGAAATTCCGCAACCGGAGGAAGCGGCATAGGGCTGTCCATTGTGAAGAAGATTATCGAGGACCATGGAGGCAAGATCTGGGCGACCAGCAAGGAATCCATCGGAACGGTGATGTATTTTGTAATTAGAAAATATCAGGAGGTACCAAATGAGTAAGGTATTGATTATTGAAGACGAAGAGGCAATTGCAGATCTTGAGAAGGATTATCTCGAACTGAGCGGGTTCTCTGTTGAGATAGAAAATGATGGTATCGCAGGTTTGAAACGTGCGCTGACAGAGGATTTTGATATGTTTATTTTAGATCTTATGCTGCCGGGGATGGACGGATTTGAAATCTGCAAGAAGATCAGAGAGGAAAAGAATACGCCGGTTTTGATGGTTTCTGCAAAGAAGGATGATATTGACAAGATCCGTGGACTCGGACTTGGTGCAGATGATTATATTACAAAGCCGTTTTCTCCAAGTGAGCTGGTGGCCCGCGTGAAGGCACATCTTGCCCGCTATGAGCGTCTGATCGGAAGCAGCGAGTCGAAGAACGACATTGTTGAGATCCGTGGCATTAAGATTGACAAGACCGCCAGACGTGTCTGGGTGAATGGTGAGGAGAAGCAGTTCACAACCAAGGAATTCGACCTGCTGACGTTCCTTGCCCAGAACCCGAACCATGTCTTCACGAAGGAGGAGCTGTTCCAACAGATCTGGGATATGGAGTCGATCGGGGACATTGCGACGGTGACGGTGCATATTAAGAAGATCCGCGAGAAGATTGAGATGAATACCAATAAGCCGCAGTATATCGAGACGATCTGGGGTGTTGGATACCGCTTCAAACTTTAGACGGTGCAAAATTTAAAGTATTGGCTCACCGGGAAGGCAGTTCCACCGGGACTTTCGGTTGTGGAACTGGCCATTCGGGGGCTGTGTGCAGAAAGGCTTGTGTAAACCCTCCGAAATCCATTACGCCGGGAACTCCAATGAGCCCCTAAGCGGACGATTCTCTCAGCAAAGGCTTCGAGAATCGTCAGGGTCTCATCTCCGTGGCGTAGAGGAATTTCTTAGGGCTTACACAAGCCTTTCCGCGTTGTAGGGGATCAATGGGCAGTATCTGCAGGAAAGTGTCTGGTGGAACTGCCTTCCCGGCTATCGTTACGTTGTGAATGGATTTGAGTGGTAGATTTATATGGCTTCTTGAAATCGAGAAGAGTGTGTTCGATTTCGCAGCAGTTTTTTGGTGACTCGGGAAGGGGAGGGGGCAGCGGATAGTTTACAGTTGAAAATAAGATAGAAATCGTATAATATGGATAGAAGATTATGATCAGGAACTGTAAGTTCATGGTAGAAGATATCAGAAAGTGAGAATCAGATGGATTTAAAGATCATCTACGAGGATGAGCAGCTGCTCGTATGCCACAAACCGGCGGGAGTTGCCACGCAGACAAAACGTCTGGGGCAGCAGGACATGGAGAGTTTGTTAAAGAATTATCGGGCTTCGAAAGGGGAGCTGTCTTATATTGGTGTCGTGCACCGGTTAGACCAGCCGGTGGAGGGCGTGATGGTCTTTGCCAAGACGAAGGAGGCAGCCTCAGATCTGAGCCGCCAGGTGCAGATGAAGGAAGCGGACAAGTTTTACTATGCTGTGACGGATGGTGTTCCGGTTGAAAAGGCGGGAAGCCTTGAAGATTACCTTCTGCGCGATGGTCATACGAACACTTCAAAAGTGGTGAAGGAAGGAACCGCAGGTGCGAAAAAGGCAAGACTGTCCTATGAAGTGCTCGCGGAAGATGGAACGCATGCAATTTTAAAAATCCAGCTCGACACCGGACGCCACCACCAGATCCGCGTGCAGCTTGCCAATGCCGGTTATCCGATTGTGGGAGACCGCAAGTACAATGCGGATTCCTCCGAAACACTGGGAGATCACCTGAAGTTATGCTCTTATAAGATAGGATTCGTACACCCGAAGACACATAAGAAGATGGAATTCGAGATCGAGAATCCGTATACATAGGTACGCTGCCGACCTTTAGGCTGTGTGAACCGGGATTGGGTGGGACTTCCTCCAGATTCCCATTGGGCTAAGAACTCCGATAAGCCTCAGAACAGCGAAATTCTCTCAGCAACGGCTTCGAGAATTTGCTTGAGTCTCATCTCCGTAGCCCAGAGGGAATCTTCCGGAAGTCCCACCCAATCCCGGCATACGTTACGTTATTTTCGGCAGCTTGGATATCGAATCATAGAATGTACGCTCTGTGAGCATTCTACAAGTGAGTAAGAGTTCATTTGTTAAGTATTTTCGTAAATGAAAAGATAATAAAATACTTAAATTATTGCAAGAAGAAAATAAAAGAATTGATTCACCCCGCCCAGCCCATAACCTGGCGATGCCGCGCTGCAAAGAGACAGACCTTCGATGCCGG
>CAKRFH010000007.1:0-42909 GCA_934320555.1 uncultured Roseburia sp. | reverse complement strand
CCTTTGCTGAGAGAATCGTCCGCTTAGGGGCTCATCGGAGTTCTTGGCGTAATGGAATTTCGGAGGACTCACACAAGTCTTTCTGCTCACAGCCTATATCGGGGCGGCTGCATAACTCTATATCATCCAAGTGGAAGCTGGCTTCCCGGCGGGAGAAAGACTTAGCTAGATACAGCTCACCGTGCTCAGATTCTGCCATCCCTGCGGTCGGACAGAATCCGGGCTTCGTTTGCTTTTTATCGTATAGCGTTTAGGTCGCTAACCCCCAGTTTAAAATACATACTGCACAAGTACAATTGCCAGTCCAAGCACAAACAGAACCACACCGGTTGCGCGGTTAAGCACGATCGCCTGATAAGGTTCAATCCCCAAAAAAGCGATCAGCATCGGGCGGATGACAGCTGCTGCACTCATTCCGGCAAAGCCGGTTCCAAGACCTGCGCCGAGCCCGGCGAACAGGCATACGAGAAATGTAGTCATAGTTTAAAGTTCCCGTTCCAGTTTTATTATATTTTGTTTCATCTTCTTCGTGACGGTTTCAAACAGGTCCAGTTCCTCCTCTGAGAGACCGGCAGTGATCGCTGCAAAGTACTGCTTCTGCATGAGACGTCCGTCTGCGACAATCGGATCACTTTTTTTTGTGAGAAAAAGTCTTTGGATGCGCCGGTCATTCGGATCATTTTCACGGAGTAGATACCCCTCAGAGACGAGCCGGTCGATCGTGACAGAGATGATTCCTTTTTTTACCCCACGGATCTCGCAGATATCTTTGGCTGTATTTAAGGCTGGGTTGTTGGACAGGAAAAGAATCAGGTCATAGGAATTCTGGTTCATCTGGTGCTTTTTACAGGCAGATGAGCAGAATACTTCGTATACGTGGACAAATTTTTTCCAGAAAGTCAGAAATTCGTGTTGTTCGGACATGGGAATCCTCCTTTTTCATGTGGGAACAGTATGATGAAAGTGATAAATGGGAATCATACAATTCTTTGCATTGGAAATAGTACCAAAACAAGTTCAAAATTAAACTGTCTAATAATAGATTATATAGGAAAATGAAACGATGTCAAGTAACTTTATAAATTTTTCAGAAAAGAAAAATTCACAGTATTTTAACTGGTGTCGGAAAAAAGATGATGATAAAATAGAAGATAGAGAGTAATCTGGTACCCAGGACAGGGAGACATGTTCCGGAAGGAACTGTCAGAAAAACGAAAGAACTGGGAAAATGCAGCTGATAAAAAACGACAGGAGCAAAAGAAAATATGAATATATTATTTTTTCTGACACCAAAGGAAGAAGTAGCGCATGTGGATGAGGATGATACGTTACGGCAGGTTGTGGAGAAAGTGGAACACCACGGGTATTCTGCGATACCGTTATTAGCGAGAGATGGAAAATATATCGGAACGATCACAGAGGGCGACCTGCTCTGGGAGATGCGGGAGAAAGATTTCCCGGATCTGCACCGGATGGAAAAGATCCGCATAACCGATCTGAAAAGACACCGGGATAATGAACCGGTGAAGATTTCGGAGTCGATGGAGAATCTATTTGAGAAAATCACGAATCAGAACTTCGTGCCAGTTGTGGATGATAAGGGCGTTTTTATCGGGATTGTCACAAGAAAAGATGTGTTGTTATACCTGGCAAAGAAGCTTAAGAGCGTAGAAGAGGGAACGGAGCAGGAAACAGAATGAATGCACAGAAAAACAGAACATTAAAAGTAAAATGTCTGGTCTTAGACCATGACGATACCGTTGTAAAAAGTACGCCGGAAATTAACTTTCCGGCTTTTTTACAGTCATTGAAGGAACTGCGGAATGGCATGACAATGAGCTACGAACAGTTCGTAGAATATAACTTCAACCCGGGCTTTTACGAGCTGTGCTATGACATCCTGCACTACACGCCGGAGGAAGTCTGCTACCAGGAGAAAATCTGGCAGGAGGCGGCAGCGAAGACTATTCCGGATGTATATGAAGGGCTGCCGGAAATCCTGCATGAGTTTGTGAAAAATGGAGGAAAAATCTGCGTCTCCTCCCATTCCATGAGGGCGACGATCCTGCGCGACTATGAAGCCGCAGGGCTGCCGGAGCCGGAGCTTATTTTCGACTGGGCATGTCCGGAGGGCAAACGCAAACCGCATCCGTATGCCCTGCAGGAGACAATGCGGATTCTGGATCTGAAGCCGCAGGAGCTTCTGATGGTCGATGACTTAAAGCCTGGATATGATATGGCACGCGCCTGCAGAGTCCCGTTCGCCTGCGCAGGGTGGTCGGATAACCAGATCCCGGTGGTGCGGGAGTATATGAGAAAGTATTGTGATTATTATCTGTGGACGACCGGGGAATTAGAGCGGGTGCTATATGGAGAAACGGTATCAGTCGTCGGCTGAATTGAACGGAATAAAAGTGATACGCAGTTCCATGTCCATGCCATCTGCAAGCCTTTTTAAGGTTGACAGGGATGGATTGCCAATTCCGCGTTCAAGCTTACTGATATCACCCTGATGGATACCAGTTTTTTCGGCAAGCTGCCTTTGGGTAAGCTTTGCATATTCCCTTGCACGGGCAAGGCTGGCTGCTACTGCCCGTTCCGTACTGACAGATTCAATGCTGATCAGGACACCATCGTCCCAGATTGTTTCGGCATCCAGATCGAGCTCATCGTTCCAGGAGATACCGTAACCGCCAACATCAGTAGAAAGCTGCGATGCAAGTTGCGGATTCTTCATAATTTCCTGAAATTGTGGAAAGGTGGATACTATCTGGCGGAGATTATACTGAATGACTTCTCCGCCTATAAAAACTGCCTGAATGATTTCTGGGGTTATCATAGTTGCATGCTGAATACAATGTGACATAAATCAGACCTCCTTTTCAAATGGTAATGTGTGGAAACTTTGGGTCTCCCACATATGATACAGGCTGCTTCGATAACGGTCAATGAACTTTTGAATCAACCGTTGTTCTTTGGAAGGAATATCTCCTTCAAACATTTCACCATCTGCAATAGAAAATATTCCGGCATATTCCCCGCATATGGCATGAATATGAGGTGGATTGTGCTCACTTTGCCTTAAGTACATTTTAATAATGATTCCGGAAAATCTTGAAATTACAGGCATGATAATTACTCCTGTATATTTACTATAAATAGTATATAGAATATATCCCATAATGTCAATAGAATATAAAATGCAATAAGTGAATAGGTTAAGACAAAATTAAGAATTAAAAGATAGAGATCCGACAACAACTCAGATATAATAAAACTGTCACACAACAAAGAAGAGATGCAAACAAAGGAGGATGTTATGTTAGACTTTATCCCAGTACCTGCAATCATCGCGGTCGTTGTGATCGCGGCAATCGTAGTTTTCCTGGCGGTTGGTTATGTCAAGGCACCACCGGATATGGCGTTTATTGTATCCGGTATCAAGAAGAAATCAAAGGTTGTCATCGGAAAGGCTACGATCCGGATTCCGTTTTTTGAACGTCTGGATAAGCTGAATCTGAGGCTGATCCCGATTGATGTCAAGACGAGCAATGCCGTGCCGACAGCGGACTATATCAATATCAACGTCGATGCAACCGTCAACGTCAAGATCAGCAATGAGCCGGAGAAGCTGCGGCTTGCAGCGGAGAACTTCCTGAATAAGAATACGGAATACATAGCGAGTGTGGCAAGGGAAGTGCTCGAAGGAAATGTGCGCGAGATCGTCGGTAAGATGAAGTTGGAGGAGATGGTTTCCGACCGTCAGAAGTTCGCCAATCTGGTGAAAGAGAACGCGGAGCCGGATCTTGCTGCGATGGGATTGGACATCATCAGTTTTAACGTGCAGAACTTCGTAGATGGAAATGAGGTTATCGAGAATCTCGGTATTGATAATATTGTCAAGATTAAGAAAGCAGCAGCGATTGCGAGAGCTGAAAGTGAGCGCGATATTAAAGTGGCACAGGCGGCAGCGGACAAGGAATCCAATGATGCGGCGGTAGCAGCACAGACAGAGATTGCGAAGAAGCAGAATGAGCTGGCAATCAAGCGTTCCGAACTGCAGCAGGAAGCAGATACCAAGAAGGCGATGGCAGATGCGGCTTACGAGATTCAGAAAGAGGAACAGCGTAAGACAATCGAGATTACGACAGCCAATGCAGATATTGCAAAGCAGGAGCGTGAGATCGAACTGAAACAGAAAGAGGTTGCGGTCAAGGAGCAGGCTCTTGAAGCGGAGGTCAAGAAGCAGGCTGAGGCAGATCGCTATGCTGCACAACAGAAAGCAGATGCGGCACTGTATGAGAGACAGAAGGAAGCGGAAGCGAAGCAGTTCGAGGCACAGCGGCAGGCGGAAGCCAGAAAAGCTCAGGCGGAAGCGGAGCGCTATGCGAGAGAGCAGGAAGCAGAAGGTATCCGGGCAGTCGGAGAAGCCGAAGCTGCAGCAATCCAAGCAAAAGGTATTGCCGAGGCAGAGGCGATGGAGAAGAAGGCGGAAGCCTACGCGAAGTACAACAAGGCAGCCGTAGCAGAGATGATGATCAAGGTGCTTCCGGATGTGGCAGCGAAGATCGCAGAGCCACTCGGACAGATCGACAAGATCACGATCATCGGCGGCGATGGCGGCAGCAATGGAGTGGAGCAGGTCGCAGGCAATGTGCCGGCGGTGATGGCGAAGCTTTTTGAGAGCATGAAGGAGGCAACCGGAATCGATCTTGCAGATATTGTGAAAGCGGACACTTATGATGCAAAGGTAAACCGCAATGTGAATGTAAGTGGGATAGATTCTGTGAATCTTGTAGTAAAAGAAGAGAAGCCTGCTGCACCGGAGCAGGAATAAAAGGGAAATATTAAAATTACATAAAAATCAGCAGTTTTCCTCGCATTTCCATCCAAAATCATATATAATAGTACCCATGAGAGTTATCTGGAGGAAATTATACTATGAGTGAAAAATTAGTCATTGTACCAAGAAAAATTTCAGGGGGACATAAGGCAGCTACGATCATTTTCTTCGTGCTTACCTGCTTAAGCCTGGTGGCAGCCATGCTTCTGGCACCGACTCTGTTTCTGATACCTGCCATTGTCTTTGGTGTGTTGTGGTATGTATTTGGATTCCGCAGCTATACAGAGTATGAGTATACATATTTTGACGGGGAATTCCGGATTGCAAAGATTAAGAATAAGAGCAGGAGAAAGAAAGTCGCCCTTGTCAATATGGATGATGTCTTAATGATTGCCCCGAAGGGGGACCGCAGCACCTACAAATATGAGAATGACAAGAGCATTACCTTCAAGGATGCCGCATCAGGAGAAGCCGGAGCGAAAGTGTACGAGCTCATCTGCAAAGGTGAGAAAGGCATTGCACGTTACGAGATTGAACCGGATGAGGAGATGCTGGATGCGATTATGGTGAAGTATCCGAGAACTGTTACGAAGTAAGAATATTGCCACATCAGAACATTCTGGTGTGGCAGTTTTCGTGTTAAGATAATTGATAAGGAAAAGGAAAGAAGCCTATGAAATTTTTTCATTTATCAGATCTTCATATAGGAAAACAACTCCATCACTATAATATGGTGGATGAGCAGCGGGACATCTTAGATCAGATCGTGGAGCTGACGAAGCGGGAACAGCCGGATGCCGTGCTGATCGCGGGAGACATCTATGATACCCCGGTGCCGTCCGCGGAGTCGGTGGCTCTGTTCGATCATTTCCTGACAGAATTGAATGAGATTGAGCCACAGGTGACAGTGTGTATGATCGCCGGAAACCATGACAGCGCGAAAAGGCTTGATTTTGCAAGCTCCATTCTTGCAAAGCACCGGGTTGTAATTGCAGGAATGCCGCCGGTGAATGAGGAGGAGTATTTAGAGCAGGTAGTTTTTCAGGATGCGTACGGGGAGGTGGCGGTTTATCTGCTTCCATTCGTGAAGCCGTCCTATGTGAGAGGCTTCGGGGCAGAGATCGGCACCTATGAGGATGCGGTGCATTTTCTCATAGAGCGGGAGCAGATTGACCCGGAAAAAAGAAATGTGATCGTGAGCCATCAGTTCTACACATCAGAGGGCGTGGCACCGGAGCTGTCAGACTCGGAGATTCATCTGGTGGGCGGTCTGGAACAGGTGGATATCGCAGTGTTGGATGCGTTCGACTATGCGGCGCTCGGCCATATCCACCGGAAGCAGAAGGTCGGCAGTGAGAAAAACAGGTACTGTGGAACCCCGTTGCAGTATTCCGTCAGCGAGGCGGAAAGCCCAAAGGCAGTACTTCTGGTGGAACTAGGGGAAAAAGGAAAAGATCCGGTCATCACAGAGATCCCACTCGTACCGAAGCGCCAGGTGCGGAAGTTAACAGGCACGTTTGAGGAAGTGTGTGCGGCCGCAACAGAGGAGAACTGCCACGATTATGTGAGCATCACGCTGACGGACGAGGTGGAGGCATACCGTCCGAAGGAGCGGTTAGAGGAAATATACGATCATATTTTAGAGATCCGGATTGACAATGAGAGGACGAGAAGGATCCTCGACTGGAAAGAGGAGGAGATGGAGAGCCTGCATCCGTATGATGCGTTCTGCTCTTTTTTCCGGGAGATGAACGGAAGAAATCTGACGGAGGAAGAGGAGGCGCAGATCCGTGAGATTATTAACGGGGAGACGGAGGTGGCAGAATGAAACCATTGACTCTGACGATGTCGGCGTTTGGCTCCTATGCAGGGAAGACGACAATTGATTTTTCAAAGCGGCAGCAGGGCATTTTTCTTGTGACCGGGGACACCGGAGCAGGGAAAACGACCATTTTCGATGCCATCACGTACGCGCTTTACAACCAGACAAGCGGCGGGGAGCGGAACGGCAATATGATGCGCAGCCAGTATGCGAAGCCGGAGATGGAGACGTATGTGGAACTCACGTTTTCCTGCCTTGGGGAAGTCTACAGTGTGCGGAGAAACCCGGACTATAAGATTACGAAAACGCTCAAAAACGGTAATATCCGGGAGCAGAAGGTTGCACACAACGTGGAACTGACGCTGCCGGACAAAAGCGTGTACCCGGAGAAAAAGAATGCGACCGACGCGAAAATCAGGGAGATTCTGGGACTTTCCGTGGACCAGTTTACGCAGATCGTGATGATCGCACAGGGGGATTTCTTAAAGCTTTTGTATACAAAGTCTGATGAGCGCAAGCTCATTTTCTCAAAGCTTTTCAAGACCGATATTTACTGGAAAATTCAGGAGAGCCTCAGGAGAAAATCATCAGAACTGGACGAGAAGTTAGAGGAAAATGAGCGTGCACTCGCACAGGAGCGTGCCCGGATCATTGTGCATGAGGGCGAGGAGGAACTCTCTCTTTCTGAGCTTGTGGAGTGCAATCAGGCGCAGGAAAAGGAATATGCAAAAGCATATAAGGAGCATCAGAAAAAACTGGAGCAGCTCAACGATCAGATCTCGAAAATCCAGGAGGTCAACAAGCTTTTTACTGCGTTAGGGCAGATCCGGGACGGAATGCAGAAACTGGAGGAACAGAAGGAAGCGGCAGCAGCGCGCAGGGAACGGATCGGGCTTGCACTTGCCGCTGAAAAAGTAGTGGCAGCAGAGAAGCTGAGAGAACACTTAAGGGAGCAGAGGGAGAACAGCATACGGCTGATTACCACGCTTTCCGGTGAGATCGAAAAAGGAGAAGAACAGTTTCTGGTGCAGAAAGAACAGCTTTCCGAGACAGAGAAAGAGCATGCTGCGAAAGGGGAGCAGATCAGGAGGGAGCTTTTGGCACTGGAGCAGTCTTTTCCAGATTATGAGAAGCTGAAGGAAGCGGCGTGGCAGGAAGAAGAGGCAAAGGAAGAGCTTGTGACCTGCAGCAGGAGATATGAGCAGGAATTAGAAAGACAGTTTCAGGGAATCCGGCGGGGAAAAGAAGAGCACGTGCGCATGGAACGGATGCTTACAAAGGCGGAGACGGCCTGGGTGAAGAGCACGGAGCAGGCGGAGAAAGCGGCTTCGCTGTATGAGACAAAGTACCGGAGCTTTCTTTCGGAGCAGGCGGGAATCCTGGCGGTCCATCTGACAGAGGGAGAGCCATGTCCGGTATGCGGATCAGTACATCATCCGTCCCCTGCGGCACTTTCGGAAAATGCCGTAACGGAACAGGAAGTGGAGGATGCAAAGCAGGCAAGGGAACAGGCAGAACAGGCGAGGGAGGAAGCTTACCATGCGTTTGAGTCCATGCGGACAAAGCAGAAGGAGACCGCACTTTTCTTACAGCAGAGGGAGCGTGAATTCGAACTGCTCTTTTGCGAGACCGCGGATGCCTACGAGGAGCGTGTTCCGGTGAGAAAAAGCGTTCCTGCACGAAGAAGCGGGGAGGACGCGGTGACCAGACAGCAGCTCTCTGAGCTTGAGAACCGCTTACAGATGAGACAGGCAGAGACAGAGCGGATCCGGGGGACACTGCGTTACCCTTCTATGGAAGAAGCAAAGAAACAGCATGATGCCATGCAGCAGGAGCTTATTCTTTCGGAAAAGAAATTGCAGCAGCGAAAGGACAGGTTAGAGCAGGCAAGGGCAGAGTTAGATACGAAGCGCGGCCAGCTGTTGCAGGAGACGGAAAAGCAGAAACAGTTGGAAAAAGAGGAAAAGATCGCAGAGAAAGACTATCAGGTCTTGTTGCAGAAAAACGGTTTTACCTCGGAGGAAAGCTATCAGGCTGCAAAGCTTCCAGAACGCAGCAGGCAGAAGTTAGAGCGGGAGGATAAGGAATATACGGAACAGAAGATAAAGGCAGAGGGGCAGTGCAAGATCCTTGAGAAGCAGACGAAAGGAAAAGAATACACAGATATCACAGAGCCTGTGAGGGTAAGGGATGAGGAGAAGAGATGTTGCGAGTCCCTGCGGAAGGAGCTGATGGAGCTGCATGCCGCGTACCAGAATAATAAAGACGTTTTAGAAAAAAGCAGCAGATATTTCGAGCAGGGTGAGAAGCTGCGTGCGGAGGATCAGATTATCAAGAGCCTTTCCCGCACGGCGAACGGAAGACTGTCCGGTTCTGCCAAAATAGATTTTGAGACATATATTCAGAGGCAGTATTTCCGCCAGATTATCCATGAGGCGAACAAACGCCTCTTGACGATGAGCAATCATCAGTTTATGCTAAAATTAAAAGAGGAAACCAACACCGGAAAGAAATCGAATGAGGGGCTCGACCTGTCCGTCTACAGCCTTGTGACAGACAGTGAGCGGGACATTAAGACGTTGTCCGGAGGAGAATCTTTCCTTGCAGCACTTGCGATGGCGCTCGGACTTTCTGATATCGTGGAGCGCAGTGCAGGGGCAATCCACACGGACATGATGTTCATTGATGAGGGCTTCGGTTCTTTAGACGCGCAGGCGAGGATGCAGGCGATCGGGGTATTGAACGACCTTGCCGGGGACAGCCGGATGATCGGCATCATTTCCCATGTCACGGAGTTGAAAGACCAGATCGACGCAAAGCTCGTTGTGAAGCGCACGGACAAAGGAAGCAGTGCGGCATGGAGCGAGTAGGCTGCAGAAATAGAAATGAGAAAGAGGAAACAACATGGATGAAATGCACAGACCAATCGGAGTATTTGATTCCGGCGTAGGCGGAATCAGTGTGTTAAAAGAATTGGTGGCATTGATGCCAAATGAGAACTTTATTTTTTATGGGGATTCCGAGAATGCCCCATACGGGACGAAAACACTGAAAGAGGTGCAGGATCTTACCTGCGCGGATGCAGAGTATCTGCTTGAACAGAATGTGAAGGCACTGGTAGTGGCGTGCAACACAGCAACCAGCGCTGCAATCCGGATCCTGCGGAAAAAATATCAGGATCAGATGCCTGTGATCGGCATTGAACCGGCCTTAAAACCAGCGGTGTCCGTGAAGAAAAATCCGCGCGTGATAGTGATGGCAACACCAATGACAATCCGCGAAGAAAAATTTCAGAAGCTGTTAAAGCAGTTTACCAGCCGGGCACAGATCATCAGCCTGCCCTGTCCGGGACTGGTGGAATTCGTGGAGCGCGGGGAGTTAGAAAGTGAGGCATTGGATGATTTTCTGAGTGCGCTTTTTGCCCCGTACAAGGACGAACCGATTGATGCGGTTGTGCTCGGCTGCACCCACTATCCACTGATCAGGGAGAGTATCCAGAAAAGTCTTGGCAGCGGCGTGGCAGTGTTCGACGGAGGTGCCGGAACTGCGCGGGAGACGTTGCGGAAGCTGAAGGAATATCAGATTCTATCGGATTCTACAGAGCGGGGAACGGTTGTGTTCGAGAACAGTACCGGAGATGAGAGGATGATTGAGCTGAGCCGGTATCTTCTGGAGCGGAATCTGAAGCATTAGGATTTTACAGAGAGGAGAGCATGGGAGAAAAGTTCACATATTCGTATAAAGATGTATAAAAAATACATGGCAGGAGAAAATATAAATAAAATACAAAGAAGTATGAAAGAATTCTAAAAAACGTTTCAGCTTTTTTAGAAATGTTTTCGAAAATCGACATACTTCGGACATATTTCTTCGATATACTAACATCATCAAAAGAAACAAAGACATAGGCGGCGAGAAATCAAAGCTTATTGAATCAGCCAATTTTCCTTTATATAGATTAACATTTTCATAACTAAACTCCTCGAAAAAACAGCCCGAAAGGGCTGTTTTTTCATTGTCTAAAAATCTTGGGGCTGTGAAGCCGCCCTGTCTGGGAGGCTGTGAGCCGAAAGTGGGCTGTGCTCCCTCGTTACGCCAGGCGTTCCGATGAGCCTCAGGGCAGAGGATTCTCTCAGCAAAGGCTTCGAGAATCCTCTTGAGTCTCATCTCCACGGCGTAGATGGATTTCGAAGGGAGCACAGCCCACTTCCGGCACCGTAGGTTATCATTGCAGGGCGGCATCGCAGGTTTACAGGTATTTCTGGATTTTTAATAATAAAAAGTTCTTGACATATATAGATTACCGATATAATATAAAGACAATCGATATATAGATTATCTATATAAACAGACAGGAAAAGGAGGAACTATAATGGCGGTAGAAAAATCACTGATCTCCGGCAGTATGACGATGCTGATTTTGAAGCTTCTGTCGGAGAAGGATATGTATGGTTATGAGATGATCGACACGCTCAGACAGAAGTCGCAGAATGTGTTTGAATTAAAGGCGGGAACGCTTTATCCCTTGCTGCATGGCCTGGAGGAGAAAGGGCTTCTGACTGTGTATGAACAGGAATATGCGGGGAAGACGCGGAAGTATTACAGCATTACGAAGAATGGTGAGAGCTTTTTGAAGAAGAAGAAAGAAGAGTGGGAAGAGTATCAGGAAGCAGTCGCGAATGTACTTGCGTTGGAGTGTTAGTGCGGAAGGGGTGACGGATAAGAGATGGAAGAATATTTAAAGAAGGTATTGGAACAGGTGCGCTGTAAGAAGGCACAGGGAGAGATCCGCGAGGAGCTTCGGGCGCATATTGAGGATCAGAAGGAGGCGAACCTTGCCGCCGGAATGTCCGTGGAAGAGGCGGAGAGGGAAGCGGTTGCGGATATGGGAGATCCGGTGGAGACCGGGATCGCGTTGGATAAGGTGCACAGACCGCAGGTGGCGTGGCAGATGATCGCGATGATGGCAGTGATGACAGTGGCGAGCTTTCTGGTGCACAGGCAGCTTGGCAACCTGGGAACATGCAGACATCTTGTGATCGGGTTTGTACTTATGATGGGGGTATATTTTCTGGATTACACGAGGATTGCCTGGGTGGCAAAGCCGTTCGCGGTTCTGTTTTTCCTGTTCTGTGCCTTTGAGACGGTGTTCGGATGTCCGAATGTCGGAGGCACGATCTGGACAGCCGCTCCGCTTTTTGGAATTTATTTCGGCATGTTTCCTGTGATGATGCTTTATGTACCGCTTTACGGAGCGGTATTGTACCAGTATTATGGAACCGGGTATAAAGGACTTTGCAAATCAATCCTGTGGGCATTGCCACCGCTGTTTTTCGCGATGGAAGTCCCGAGTATCATCTTAGCAGCAATTTTGTATGTCTCCATGGGAAGCCTCCTGCTTCTGGCAGTTGGAAAAGGATGGTTTCGGGTGGCAAAGCGGGACACACTTTATCTGCTTGGCTTGGTGGGAGTACTGATCCCGGCAGGGCTTGGAGCGATTCTCTGGCTGACAGGAAGGATGGCACCTTATCAGATGGAAAGAATCCGTTCCTTCTGGTATCGTCAGGATGAAGAGTGGAACTACGTGGCACGCATGGTGAAACAGCTTCTGTCCGGAAGCAGCTTTGTGGGAGCGTCAGCTACAGAGATTGAAAAGATGCTGCCGGATTACGGAAACAGCTGGATTTTGACCTATCTGACGGCTTCTTACGGGCAAATAGTCTTTCTGCTTGTGTGCGCCGGGTTTGTATTTTTGCTGTATAAGATCTTTTCTGCAGTGCTGGGACAGAAGAACCAGCTTGGCATGATGATGGGCTTTGGGTGTGGGATGGTACTGCTTTTGAATGTCCTCATCAATGTGCTGGAGAATCTTGGGATCCTGCCGGAGACGCAGACGTTCCTTCCATTTTTTTCACAGGGAGGAGGCAGTATCCTGCTGTGTTACATTCTGATGGGAATGATTATGAGTGTTTACCGGTACAAGGATATCTATTCCTGCCATCGAGGAAAAGCCTATCATGGAAAGCGGCTCAGAATCCGGATCGAGATGACGGAGTAAGGGGCAGAAGCAGCAGAGCAGAATGCGAAACAGCTGTAAGGGATGGCAGAAGGTGCGCATAGAGTATCAACTTTGCAGTTTTCTGTCATATATTATAGTGTACCGGAATAAGAATAGGAGGATACACTACTTTATGGCACGATTTACCAATCAGGCACAGCTCCGTTATGGAAATGCAATTGCCAATTCGAATATAGCAGTCGGGGAGATTCTGGAGGTATTGTCCGCGACAAAGACCGCAGTGCGCAAAAACTATGGCAGAAACGACACGATCACCTATCTGGTGAGTGTGGTCAATGCGGGGAACACAGCGTTTACCGGTCTGACACTTACCGATAATCTCGGTGCGTACGAGTACAATACCCAGACACTGGTTCCGCTCCGCTATATCGACGGCACAGTGAAATACTATAGCAATGGAACGCTGCAGGCAGCACCGGCGGTGACAGCAGGACCACCTCTTGTGATAAGCGGACTGACGGTTCCGGCAAACGGATCCATTGTGATCGCGTACGAGACGGATGTAAACGAGTATGCGCCGCTTGATGTGGAGGCAGAGATTGTAAACACGGCAACGATCCGCGGAACCGGAATAACACCGGTGACGGTACAGGAAACGGTTTCCGCAGGCAGCGAGCCAATCTTAACAATTACCAAGTCCATAAGCCCGGTTCCGGTTACGGAAAACGGGACACTGACGTACACATTCCTGATCCAGAATACCGGAAATGTAGCCGTGGAAGAAGCGGCTGCATCGGTTGTGACGGATCAGTTCAATCCGATCCTGTCGAATCTGACGGTAACCTTTAACGGTACGGTATGGGCTGAGACAACGAATTATATTTACAACGAAGATACCGGGCTCTTTTCCACGGTTCCTGGGCAGATCACCGTTCCGGCAGCAACGTTTGCACAGGATGAACAAACCGGCGCATGGAACGTGACACCGGGAGTCAGCACGTTAGTGATCACCGGAACGATCTGAGGATAAGGGCATTGACAGCAATGCAGGTGTGGGAAGACAACATACAAAAAACTCTGGCGGGCATATGCCCGCCAGAGTTTTTTATGCGAAATAGCAATCAATCTATTGATTTTAAATTAAGCCTGTGGACCAGCAGCAACTAATGCTTTGCCAGCTTCGTTTCCTTCGTATTTTGCGAAGTTCTTAACGAATCTTGCAGCAAGGTCTTTTGCTTTTGCTTCCCACTCAGCAGCATCAGCGTAAGTATCGCGAGGATCAAGGATTGCCGGATCTACGCCTGGAAGCTCTGTAGGAACTTCGAAGTTGAAGTATGGGATTGTCTTAGTAGGAGCTGTCTTGATATCTCCGTTTAAGATAGCATCAATGATACCACGGGTATCTTTGATGGAGATACGTTTTCCAGTTCCGTTCCATCCTGTATTTACAAGGTAAGCTTTCGCTCCGCTCTTCTCCATCTTCTTAACAAGCTCTTCTGCATACTTGGTTGGGTGCAGCTCTAAGAATGCCTGTCCGAAGCATGCGGAGAAGGTAGGTGTTGGCTCTGTGATACCACGCTCTGTTCCGGCAAGCTTAGCTGTGAATCCGGATAAGAAGTAGTACTGTGTCTGCTCTGGTGTCAGGACAGATACAGGAGGAAGTACGCCGAATGCATCTGCGGATAAGAAGATAACGTTCTTAGCAGCCGGTGCAGAAGAGATCGGGCGAACGATGTTCTCAATGTGGTTGATCGGGTAAGATACACGTGTGTTCTCTGTTACGCTCTTGTCAGCGAAATCAATCTTGCCGTTCTCATCTAAAGTAACGTTCTCAAGAAGAGCATCGCGTTTGATTGCGTTGTAGATATCCGGTTCGGAGTCTTTGTCAAGGTTGATAACCTTTGCGTAGCATCCACCTTCGAAGTTGAATACGCCGTTGTCGTCCCAACCGTGCTCATCATCACCGATTAAGAGACGCTTCGGATCTGTGGAAAGTGTTGTCTTACCTGTTCCGGAAAGACCGAAGAAAATAGCGGTATTCTCGCCATTTAAATCTGTGTTGGCAGAGCAGTGCATGGAAGCCATACCCTTTAATGGTAAGAAGTAGTTCATCATGGAGAACATACCCTTCTTCATCTCTCCGCCGTACCATGTATTTACGATAACCTGCTCGCGGCTTGTAATATTGAACATTACAGCTGTCTCAGAGTTTAATCCTAATTCTTTGTAGTTCTCAACTTTTGCTTTGGAAGCATTGTAAACAACAAAGTCTGGCTCGAAGTCTTTTAATTCTTCTTCTGTTGGTTTGATGAACATATTTGTTACAAAGTGAGCCTGCCAAGCAACCTCAACGATGAAACGGATAGCCATACGTGTGTCTTTGTTGGCACCGCAGAATGCATCAACAACAAAAAGTCTCTTATTGGAAAGTTCTTTGATTGCTAATTCTTTTACAGATTTCCAAGCTTCCTGTGTAGCTGGATGGTTATCATTCTTATACTCGTCAGATGTCCACCAAACAGTGTCTTTGGAGTTCTCATCCATAACGATGTATTTGTCTTTTGGGGAACGTCCTGTGTAAATACCAGTCATAACGTTCACTGCGCCAAGTTCGCTGACCTGACCTTTTTCGTAACCTTCAAGTTCCGGTTTGGTCTCTTCTTCGAATAATAATTCATAAGAAGGGTTGTAAACAACTTCTGTTGTTCCGGTAATGCCATACTTGCTTAAATCAATCTGTGCCATTTTAATTACCTCTTTCCTTTCGCTGTGTGTAATATAGTAACAATCTGCGGGGGCAGACTGTACAATATCTCAAGAAGAAGTGTGATGTCTGATACACCCCAACTTTTCCTATCTTAATTATACATATCTGACTTATAAAATCAATAAAAAAATTGTTAAAAAATTAGCAAAAGAAAGGGACTCTGCGATAGAAAATGCACAGAAAAATCAGTCCAGACTGTCAATCTTCTGCCGGATCCGCCGGATCGTCTCCTCGCGTTCCTCCGGGGACATATGGCTTAAGGCATCCCGGGTCTGACCGATACAGTCGAACGAGAACGGATGCTCCAGGAGATAGCGGGTCTCCCAGTATGCATTTTTCAGATAACGGAATAATTTTTTAAAAAACGGATTTAACATAATCTGATACCACCTAATTAAACTACAAAAGAAATTAACTACAGTTATAGACTAATGCTTTCAGGCGCCAATTGCAAGCACTTTTTGTAAATTTTTCTTAGTTTGTAAGAATTGCACTATGAAAGATTCGCTTTTACAAGAAAATACGCAAATAAATTGTAATATATTACCAATAATACACGTAGGAAATAACTGGAAATTGCGTAAAATGTTTAAAAGAAATTTTGAGGAGACATTTTACATGAGAGGAAAGCTGAAGGAATTGAGGGAAAGCCGGCATCTGACGCAGACCGGGATGGGTGCGCGGATCGGCGTGACACAACAGAACATCAGCAGATATGAGAAGGATGTGTCGACGATGCCGGTGGAAATGCTGTTAGAGACCGCGGATTATTTTAATGTGACAACAGATTACCTGTTAGGAAGGTCTGAGATGAAGCGGAACTTGGAAGGACAGGTGCAGGTTAATAAGGAAATTGATGAATATTTTGACCTGGTGGAGATGTACCGGGATCTTGATGCGAGGGATCGGGAGATTGTGCTGTCGACGATCACTGCGATGATTAAGACGAAGGCGAAGAAGGAATGAAAGCAGGAAAATCTTTCTGCCAGGGGAGTTTACTGTAGTTTTTAAAAAGAGTATAATAAAAATGCTGTGCAGATTTCATTCCGGACAATGTAGAACTGACCGGGAGAGGACAGGTGTTTTGTGCAGAAAGAAATGAAAAAAGGAAGTTTTTACTATGAATAAAACGTCAACGCTAATGACGAAGGGAAGCATCACAAAGAATATCCTCTTCTTCTCCATCCCTCTGATTCTCGGAAACTTATTGCAGCAGCTATACAGTACGGTGGACTCTGTGATCGTCGGCAACTTTGTCGGGAGCAATGCGCTTGCGGCGATTGGATCGAGCTCGTCTTTGATTTTCCTTCTGATCGGATTCAGTCAGGGCGTCTCGGTTGGAGCAGGCGTTATCGTGTCACAGTACATTGGGGCACAGCAGAAGGAAAAAATACACGATGCGATCCATACGGCACTGGCACTTGCGGTGATCCTCGGTATGATCTTAACGGTTGGCGGCATGGTGTTAAGTACCCCGCTGCTTCGCTGGATGAATACGCCCGAGGAAGTATTCGGGGAATCTGTGGCATATCTGCGCGTTTATTTTGCTGGTGTCCTTTTTAACATTATTTATAATATGGCAGCGGGAATCTTAAATGCCGTCGGCAATTCCAGACGGTCGTTAATCTATCTTGCTGTTGCGTCTGTCACGAATATTGTGCTCGATTTTCTTTTTATTGTCGGGTTCCATATGGGCGTGGAGGGAGCAGCAATTGCAACAGACATCAGCCAGCTCGTATCCGGCGTTCTTGCAGTCGCTTATCTGGTGCGAACGGATGAACTGTATAAAGTGACACTCCGGGATATCCGTGTGAAAGGCTATATGACAAAAAGAATTATCGCCGTCGGACTTCCGACCGGGATTCAGAACATGGTCATCTCATTTTCCAACGTGCTCGTGCAGTCGAGCGTCAATGCGTTCGGTGCGGCAGCGATGGCGGGCTTTGGCGCCTATATGAAGATCGATGGATTTAATATTCTTCCAGTGTCGAGCTTTAGTATGGCTGCAACCACGTTTGTGGGACAGAATTACGGTGCCGGGAACTATGACCGTGTGAAAAAAGCACTCTGGGTGACCGTTGCGATGGGCTTTGTATACACGATTATCACAGGAGCGCTGCTTTTGACGTTTGCAGATCCGCTGATGCATATGTTCACTGCAGATGATGCAGTCGTGGCAGTCGGAAAGATCGCGATGCACTACTTCTGTCCATTCTACTTCCTGCTCAGCATCCTGCATGGCCTCGCAGGAGTGGTGCGCGGAACCGGAAAAACGGTTCCACCGATGGTGGTCTTACTGGTATCATTATGCCTGTTTCGAATTGTATGGATTCAGCTTGTCCTGCCATACTTTACAGATATCGGAGGCATTTTCCTGATCTATCCAGTTTCGTGGGCACTTGGTGTGGTGCTGATGGTGCTGTATACGTGGAAAGGGAAGTGGATGGTGGCAGAGCAGGCGAAGGACTGACAGATTATTCCCGATGCAGCAGCTTTCTCCTGCAATAATCCAGACATTTTTCCACCATCTCCTCATTCAGCGAATAGTATACCTTCGTATCGATCTTCTCAAGCCGGATCAGGGATGCCTCGGCGAGCTGCGACATGTGGTGGGAGATCGTAGCAGCCGTGAGCCCGGAATGTTTTACAAGCTCGCTGGCGTAGGCAGGCTTGTTGCTTAAATAGGAGAGAATTTCAAAACGCCTCTTATCTCCGAGCTGTTTTAAGGCATTGAAGCAGGTCTCGTCCTCATTGGCGGAGGAGACGGCATAAGGATTCTGTGGGATCAGATCCTTTCCGTAGAGAATGCCCATGGTAAGCTGGTGAGGTCTTGCAGGAAGCTGCGGCAGTGCCACAAGGTCAACCGACAGCCCCAGCTCATAAGGCAGGAAAAAGGAAATACAAAGTTTGTAGCCGAGCGGATTCTCCGGGATCGAACCGACCGGGAACAGGCTTTCGGCAAATGCGCAAAAGCCGCCAAGCTCCTCGATATGTGGATGCCAGTAAGATAAAAATGCCTGTGCATAAGGCTCTAACTCATCCGCGTGCGAGAGCAGTGTGTCGTATGTTTTTTTCAACAGGGGGAGCACACGGGCAATATGTGTGTTCCAGTGCGTGAAAATATCCAGAATCCGCCAGCGGATCTCAAGCGGGACTTCAAGCTCCATAATGGAAGAAACAACATCCATGGAGGAAGCAGGGTGCGGCAGGGCGGCAGGATTGTCATCCTCGGTTTCCGAGTTACGCAGATAAAAATGATTATATCTTTGCAGCATCTTAAGGAAAAGCTCACACCGCTTCTCCTCCTGCAGCTGCATCAGAAACTTCTCATAGGAAGCATAATCCGGCGCGGTCAGATGCTCGGAAGGGTCTTCCGTCAGAAAAAGGAAGGGCACCATGCTCTCATAGTCTTTTCCATCAGCCACAATTTTTCGGATATAAAAAGAAAGAAGCTCTTTGTCGGCTTCTAAGGAAGCAGAAGCCGTAGCCTCGATCTTTTTTAACAGGCCGATCAGACCGGCATTCGCCTGTAAGAGGCGGTTATAATCCATAGTTATATGAAGATCCGCCTGCGCGGACATCAGCCGGTCGGAAAAAGAGCGGCCGGACGCGATGATCTGCAGTAACTGTAAAGCGGTATTTAATGCATTGTCTTTTACATAGGTGGACATGTCGGTTCTCCTTTTTATATATTAGATGATGGTCAAAACATATTTAGATAAAAATGAAAATAATGATTGACAACCATCTAAGTACAGTCTATCATAAATTTAGATGAACATCAAACAAAAAGTCGACAAATATGTTTATGAAGATCTAAATTTAGAAAACTGGAAAGCCGTGGTAACGGTGATGGTGAAAAAATGGAGAAAGTTGGATACAGAAATTTATTAAAACAGAGAGAGTACATGAAAATTATGGTGGCGGCACTGATCAACCGGTTCGGAGATTCGATCGATGCAATTGCCTCGACCTGGATCGTCTATGAGCTGACGGGCAGCGCTGCGTGGTCGGCGGTGATTTTCGGTGTGAACAAGGTGCCGTCTGTCCTTGTGACACCGCTTGCCGGTGCGTGGGTGGAAGGCAGGAAGAAGAAAACAATCATGGTTGTGACTGACCTGATCCGCGCGCTCTGCGTTGCAGTTGTCGCGAGCGGATATCTGCTTGGATTTTTACAGCCGTGGATATTGCTTGTCACAACAGCTGTGATCTCGACAGCGGAGGCATTCCGCGGTCCGGCGGGGACGGCACTGACACCGAAGGTGCTCGGACAGGAATATTATGAGTATGGAATGTCACTGATGTCAACGCTCTCATCGGCAGTCGAGCTTGCCGGAACGATGGCGGCAGCAGGTATCATTGCGGTGATCGGTGCAGCGGGGGCTATTTATCTGGATATGGCGACCTTCCTGCTGTCCGCCGGAATCCTTTGTTTTGTGAACACGAAGGAGCAGAACATGATCCGGAGGCATTTTGACAGAAAAACGTATTTTACCGATCTGCGGGAAGGCTTCGCCTATGTGAGGAAATCCAGTGAAGTCTGCTATCTGCTTTTGGTCGTCCTTTTTCTGAATGGAATTCTTGTCCCGTTAAACAGCTTACAGGCTCCGATGACAGAGGAGATTCTGCATGGCGGTGCTCAGATGTTGTCTGTTCTCAGTGTGGCGCTGACGGTCGGAATGCTGCTTGGTTCTGTGACCTATCCCGCAGTGAAAAAATATGTGACAGGGAAACAGATCCTGCTTTTGTCAGCCGGTGTCATTGCGTTATTTTACATTGGGCTTCCGGTCTTAGAACCGTTTTTCCACAGCGGAATCTTCCGTTATCTGGTGCTTGCAGTTTTCAGCGCCGCGCTTGGCTATGCCGCATCAGCGGCGGGAACTTTTCTTTCCGTGGCGAGTGTGAAATGGATTGACCAGGACTATCTGGCCAGGACGAGCGGGATTATGTCGGCGGGAAGCATCGCCGCAACGCCGGTGCTCTCCTTTGTGATCAGCGGCGTGGTCAGCGTGTTAAGCACATCGCAGTGCTTCCTGATTGCCGGTGGATGTGCTGTTTTGGAAGGGATCTGGATTGCCATGCACAAAAATGTGGAAGAAAAATAATAAAATCAGTTGTAGTCCTGCCCATTCAGTGCTATACTTTCCGGGACGTGTCCGAAGCTACCGGCATGGAGCTTACAGGCAGAGTCAGAAAAATATCATAGAAGAGAGGAAAAGACTATGAACAAAAAAACGTTCTCCACAAAATATCTTGTGGAAATGGCATTATTAGTTGCCATCATTTTACTCATGGCTTTTACCCCAATCGGTTACATCAAAACAGCAGGATTAGAGATTACCCTGATTGTTGTGCCAGTTGCGGTAGGAGCAGTCACATTAGGACCGGCAGCCGGTGCAATCTTAGGAGGGGTATTTGGAATTACAAGCTTCATCCAGTGCTTCGGTATGAGCCAGTTCGGCGCATTGCTGCTTGGGATCAACCCGTTTTTTACCTTCTTAGTATGCGTGCCGACGCGTATTCTGATGGGATGGCTGACTGGGGTTATCTACCACGGACTTCGTAAGACAGCGCTGCCATCCACAGCATCTGTCACTATCGCGAGCCTTTGCTGCCCGTTGTTAAACACGACTTTTTTCATGGGTTCCCTTGTGACCTTATTCGCAGGTACCATGCGGGAATCTTTCGGAATGGGAAAAGTGCTTCCGTTCATCTTCGCATTTGTCGGAGTCAACGGAGTGGTTGAGGCGATCGTATGCTTCGTTGTCGGAACCGCGATCTCCATGGCGCTTAAGAAAGCGCTGCGCTATAATTAATAAAGAATCTTTTGTAAAAGAACAGGGCACCATGCAGGGATGTGTGGTGCCCTTTGTACTGGAAAAAGAACGAAGTATTTTCCTGCTTTAGTTGGAAAAAATACGGATATGAGGTATAATAGCAGTCAGACGAAAGAAGAGGCTGCATGCCTCAAAGATATAAAGGAGGGCGTAGAAATGCCAGAAAACAGCAGTTGCAGCAGTGCATCTACCTGCAGTAAAGAGAGCTGCGAAGGATGTCCTAGCAAGGCAGGAGGAAGCGGAATCGCAAAAGAGCCGATGAACGCAGCTTCCAATGTAAAGAAAGTAATCGGTGTTGTCAGCGGAAAGGGTGGAGTCGGAAAGTCTTTTGTGACCGCGTCCCTTGCATGCGCGATGAACAAAGCCGGATATAAAGTAGGCGTTATGGATGCCGATATCACAGGACCGTCTATCCCGAAAATGTACGGCGTACATGGTCAGGTATACGGAACCGAGCAGGGAATGGTTCCGATGACCGCAGAGGACGGAACGAAGATTATGTCCATCAACCTGTTATTAGACAACGAGGAGGAGCCGGTCATCTGGAGAGGTCCGGTTATCGCAGGCGTTGTCAAACAGTTCTGGAACGAGACCGTCTGGGGCGATGTAGACTACTTATTTGTTGATATGCCGCCAGGAACCGGCGATGTTCCACTCACCGTATTCCAGTCACTTCCGGTAGATGGAATCGTGATTGTTACATCTCCGCAGGAGCTGGTACAGATGATCGTGAAGAAAGCATACAACATGGCGAACATGATGCATGTTCCGGTACTCGGAGTTGTGGAGAACTTCAGTTATCTGGAATGTCCGGACTGTGGAAAGAAGATCAACGTCTTCGGCGAGAGCCATGTGGACGAAGTCGCAGCAGAGCTTGGCATCCCGGTATTTGGCAAGATGCCGATCAGCCCGGTCTATGCAGAGAAGGCAGACGAAGGAAAGTTCTTCGAGCTTGACAATCCATATCTTGCAGATGGTGTGGAGTCACTGAAGAAGTTATAAAAAGAAACATTCTATAACAGGACTGTAGACAAAATCCGCGGGATGTCCCGCGGATTTTTCTGCATGAACAGGCATTCAACCGAAAAGGAAATCTTTCCGGTTGAGAACCAGACTGTTTCATGTTAAAATGGAAAAAGAATAGGACACACGGCTGTTTTTGCAGAAGTATGCATGGCAGCCGTGATTTAGTCATGACAACGAGAAAAGGAGGCAATATTATTATGTCAACACCTCATAATGGAGCAGAAAAAGGACAGATTGCAAAGAGTGTACTGATGCCGGGAGATCCGCTTCGTGCGAAGTTCGTGGCAGAGCATTTCTTAGAGGACGCGAAGCTGGTGAATACGGTCCGCAATGCATATGCTTACACAGGAACTTATAAAGGAAAACCGGTCAGCGTGATGGCGAGCGGTATGGGAATGCCGTCTATCGGAATCTATTCCTACGAGCTTTTCAAGTTTTATGATGTGGAAAATATTATCCGTATCGGTTCCGCAGGTGCTTACGACGGGGACTTGAAGGTATATGACTTAGTTCTTGCAGACAGCTGCTTCAGCGAATCAAATTATGCAAAGCTACAGAGCGGGGACGAGGATGAGATCCAGTATCCAGGCAAAGAGCTGAACGCAAAGTTAGAGAAAGCCGCAGAGGAGCTGAAATTACCGCTTCATGTCGGCAGAATCCATTCCGGGGATGTCTTCTATTATGAAGAGGGACAGCCAGGATATGAATATTACCGCGGTGAGAAGGACTGCCTGTGTGTAGAGATGGAGAGCTTCGCGCTGTTCCACAATGCAAAGGTCTTAGGAAAGAATGCTGCATGTATCCTTACTATTTCCGATTCCCTTGTCACACACGAGGAGACAACCGCAGAGGAGCGCCAGAATGCATTTACCAATATGATGCAGGTAGCTCTTGAGGCTGCAATCGCAGAGTAGGAGAGTAAGAGAACTGTGGCAGAAATGTGCGCAGACAGGCGTGTAAAGTCATGATGTTGAACAGAAAAAGGAACATTTCAGACGAGGTGAAAATCCCGTCTGGAAATGTTCCTTTTTTGGTTGTGCATTCTATTGTTTAGGAAAGCCGCGGCTGAAGAAAGACCTGTGGAGGATTATTTCAGGAACATGCGCAGCATCTTCTCTTTCAACGCTGTATAGTTCTGATACCGGATCGGCAGATCCATCCACGTCTTTTTGTCTACGATGCTCCGGTAATGGCTGAAGGTTTCAAAGCCTGCTTTGCCGTGATAGCCGCCCATGCCGCTCTCGCCGACACCGCCGAAGGGCATCGCGCTGGTGGCGAGATGGATGATCGTGTCGTTGATACAGCCGCCGCCGAACCGGCAGCAGTTCAATATCTGGCTCTGAGCTGTCTTATTTTCACTGAAGAAGTAGAGGGCGAGCGGGTGTGGGTGTGCCTCTACCGTCTGAATGGCTTCTTCTAAGGTGCCAAAGGTTAAAACAGGGAGGATTGGCCCGAAGATTTCTTCACCCATAACGGCATCCTCCCAGGTGACGTCCGTTAAGACGGTCGGGGCGATGCGCAGAGTGTCCGGATTGTTCTGTCCGCCACATACCAGCTTACCTTCGTCAATGAGACCGAGAAGACGCTCAAAATGCTTCCGGTTGACAATCTTGCCATAATTCGGGTTCTCAAGCGGCGCAGCGCCGAACTGCCTGCGGATTTCCGCCTGGATGGCGAGGACGAGCTCATCCCGGATAGTTTTGTCACAGAGAACATAATCCGGTGCAACGCAGGTCTGTCCACAGTTCAAGTACTTTCCGAACACGATACGTCTGGCTGCCAGCTTGATCTTGGCGGAGGAATCCACGATACACGGGCTTTTTCCACCGAGCTCTAACGTGACCGGGGTGAGGTATTCAGCTGCATGGCGGAGCACTTCACGTCCGACGGTCTTGCCGCCGGTGAAGAAGATCATGTCGAAGCGCTGCTGTAAGAGCGTCTGGTTCTCGGCACGCCCGCCGGTTACGACAGCGACGTAGCTTTGCGGGAAACATTCTTCCATGATCTGCTTCATCACTTCACAGGTGTATGGCGCGTAGGCACTCGGCTTCACGATAGCGGTGTTTCCGGCTGCAATCGCATCGATGAGTGGTTCTAAGGTGAGAAGAACCGGATAATTCCACGGACTCATAATGAGCACGGTACCGTAAGGAGACGGCGAGCGGAAGCTTCGTGCAGCAAACTGTGCAAGGGGTGTCGGTACGCGCTTTTTGGCGGAAAGGCTGCTCAGATGCCTCTGCATCCAGGTGAGCTCAGAGAGAGTCAGCCCGACCTCACACATATAGCTCTCCATGCGGCTTTTGCCAAGATCCTTTTGCAGGGCTTCGTTTAAATCTTTTTCATGCGCGAGTATGGATCTTTTTAATTTGTGCAGCTGCTCCTGCCGGAATGAGACCGGGATGGTTCTGCCGGAAGCAAAAAAAGCGTGCTGTTTCGCCAGAATAGTGGTGATTTCCTGTTCAGTCATGGGGAATCCTCCTTCTTTCGTTGCAGAGTATTGTTAATTTCTATTATACAGCAGTTTGAACTATTATGCACGATGGAAAAAGGATCAGGTCGGAATCGAAGCGTCCAGCCCGCTATGGAACGAAAGGTTTCCGTAATCGGCGAGAAAATGGTCGCGCAGAAGCTGCTCTTTTTTGGAATGAGGGCGCTGGTTTAAAAGAAGCATTAATTCTTTCAGGCGGCTGCAGTATACGTTTGCTGATTTCCGGTAGAGGTCGAAGAAAGACTCCTCAGAGACCAGGGAGGTATCCCAGGGATTTTTCCATTTTTTGTGTTGCAGGTTGAAAGGGTCTGTCCGGAAATGCAACGTATCGCTTGCGATGAGCGGGGAGAATACCGGATAGCCGAGGAAGAGCTTTTCGGCAAACCGGAAGAGCACTTTTTTCTGACCGGTCTCATCGTAGAGGATACGGAAGCCGAGCTGGGTGGCAAAGATTGCCATAAAAATTGTGTAGCGGCTTACCCAGAGACCGTTGTAAGTGTGCCGGTAGGCATAGTGGAGCATATGTGCGACGACACGCTGCTGGCGCAGTGACAGTCGGATCGTGTTCTCCGCGTGAAAATCATGCCGGTTTCTGTGCAGTTTTATTTTCAGCAGGGCAGTGTCAATATCGGTTTCTAAGTAGGCATGCCTTGCAAAGTAATCGTTTGTCCTGCCATCAAAATGGGTCCTTCCGTAGATGAACGGGTGGCAGGTCGTATCGAGAATATAGTGTCCGAGAAAACCGGCGAGATAGGCATCTGCGATCTGCCGGTCTTTTTTCAGTTTGAAATCATTGCGGCTCTCTAAGAGGGACGCAAAGAACTGGTTCGTATTCTGCGCATGTGCCATGTGTCCGAGGTTGTGTCCGTGAAGGACATAGGCAGGGAGATAGTAGAAGAAAATATCCGGTCCCTGCTGCCCGAGGGAATAGACGGCGCGGTTTATATATAGATTCTGCTTTAAGAGAGAATCTTTTAAATGGTCGTAGATATCGCGGCCAAAAATATAGTGGGTAACGTAGCCGGGCATGTTGTCTGCCTCCTTTTTGAGTACTGCTCATTGTTCAGACACATTATACCCGCAATTTGGTGCATCTGTTAAGGGAATAATGCAATGTTAAGAAAAATATAATAATAAGGGGCGCGTGTGAACGGCAGCAAGAGTGGCAAAACATGGTTGACAATAGAACAACGGCGAGATATAGTTTTTAATACCACATGTTGTTATGTTGATGATCCAAAAGAGCTTTTTTGTATCTCTATGATAGACAAAACCGCAAAAATGTATATTTCGGAGTGACAAAAAAATTTTTTTGCATATTCAAAAAAGAAGCTTTTTTCCTTATACTGCAACTAGAACAGGAAAAAAGAGAAGAGTAATAAAATAAACGGAGGATTAAAGTTATGGCAAGTTTGGCTCAGACAGTAGAACGAAAAGCGTTTGGTGTAGCAGTTGATACGACGCTTAAAAATCTGAACAAGGACAGAGAGAAGGCACTTCTTCAGATCGTAGATCTTACAGAAAAGTTCATGGGAGACAATTTCCGTAAAGATGCATACGATGGTGCAAGAGCCATGATCAAGAACCCGGATCATAAATGGATGAGATATGTGAACCGCCTGTTAGATGAGACCGATCCACATGTTGCAAAGATGACGGCGTTAAACCTTGGTTTCCAGGCAGCATTCCTCGGAACAAAGACGATCCGTAAAATGAGAGAGGTGCATAACTGCAATATTCCATGGCTGATTTTAATGGATCCAACTTCAGCCTGCAACCTGCACTGTACCGGATGCTGGGCAGCCGAGTACGGTCATAAATTGAATCTGACTTTCGAAGAGATGGACAGTATTGTCACACAGGGAAAAGAGCTTGGCATTTATTTCTATATGATGACAGGTGGTGAACCGCTTGTCCGCAAAGCTGATATTATTAAATTATGCGAGAAGCACAACGAATGTGCATTCCACTGCTATACAAACGGAACATTAGTTGACCAGGCATTTTGCGATGAGATGAAGCGTGTCGGCAATCTTTCCCTTTCTATTTCACTGGAAGGCTTTGAGGATGCCAATGACTTCAGAAGAGGTGCAGGTGTCTATGATAAAGTGATTCATGCCATGGATCTGTTACACGAGAATGGACTGATTTTCGGAAATAGTGTATGCTATACAAGTAAGAACATGGAAGCCGTTACATCTGATGAGTTCTTTGATCTTCTGATCGAGCACGGAAGCCGTTTTGCATGGTATTTCCATCTGATGCCGGTTGGTATGAAAGCGTCACCGGAACTGATGCCTACCGCAGAGCAGCGTGAGTATATTTACCACAGAATCCGTGAGGTCCGTGCAAAAGAGGGCGGCAAGGAAATCTTCGTCATGGACTTCCAGAACGATGGTGAGTTCGTAGGCGGATGTATCGCAGGCGGAAGAAACTACTGTCATATCAACCCGAAGGGCGATGTGGAGCCGTGTGTATTCATCCATTATTCCGGAGCCAATATCCGTGAGAAGTCACTCTTAGAGTGCTTAAAACAGCCATTATTCATGGCATACAGAGACGGTCAGCCGTTCAATGAGAATATGTTAAGACCGTGTCCAATGTTAGAGAATCCGGAACTGTTACAGAAGATGGTTCACGAGACAGGCGCACATTCCACAGACGTGGAGGAGGCTGAGCCGGTAGAGCATCTGTGTGGAAAATGCGAGGCATATGCCGAGAACTGGAAGAAGACCGCAGATAAACTGTGGGAGGAACATCCATATCACCAGAAGGGATACACAAATTTCAAGAAGAAATAAGAGGCGAGTCCAATTAGTAAAAAACAGAAAAACCTTTTAAAATGGTTCTTTGTCATTCTTATAATAGGAGCAATTGTATACACATTCCGGGACACGGCGGGTCCGATCTTTACTGAGTTGAAGCAGACAGCGCCGTCCGTCCTGGTGGCAGTCTGTGTGCTGTCGGTCTTGTACTGTCTGGTAGAAGCGCTCATTACGACGATTTTAGCGAGACAGTATGAGCCGGGCTTTGGCTATCGATGGGGAATAGAAAACATGTTTTTCTGTTCCTTTTATCGTGTCGCAACATTAGGTAGCGGGGCAGGAGTTGCGGCGATCATTTACCTGAACGAACATGGTGTGGATTATTCGAAGGGCTTCGGGATGTACATGCTCCAGTACGCATTCCATAAGATCAGTATTGCGATCTATTCCGCGATTTTCTTTTTCGTGAGCTGGTCTTATATGTGTGCGCATTTCGGCGGGTATACGTGGCTGCTGTTAGCAGGCTATGTAATCACAATGGTGATCACACTCGGTCTGATCTTATTCTGCTGTTCGGAAAAGTTCCACAGGCTGATTTTCTTCCTGTTAGGGCTTCTGAACAGGAAAGGGAAGTTAGATGCCCTGGAAAAGCAGCTGCGCGGTCAGTGTGCTGAGCTGGAAGAGGCATCGAGATACCTGCTTAGGAAAAAGAAAATGGTGGCAGCAGTGATCGCGCTCAACATCGTGAAGCTCTGCTTCTGGTACGGTATGCCATACCTTCTTTTTGCGGGAAAAGGTAACATCAGCCTTGTGGAGACGATGGCAATCACGGCATTAGCGGTTATGTTAGCGGCAGTGATCCCGGCACCGGCAGGAATCGGATCGACCGAGTTCGTGTTCACCGGACTTTTCGCCGGAATCGTCGGCACGAACGTGGCGGGCTCTGCATCACTGTTGTACCGGTTTGCGACATTTGTATTTCCATTTTTAATTGGAGTAGTGGTTGTGATCGCAAGGATAATCCGGGAACGCAGGGCAGACCGGAATTTGTAGAGTGGACAAGGTTTTTGAAAATGTCCAGAATGTTGAAAAGAATAGTTGAAAATATTGACAGGTGCATGACTGAGAGAAGTTGTGCACCTGTATTGTGTTTTATTAGAAAGTTCGCCTTTCGCGCTCTAGGGGTTGTGCTAAGAATGGTAGATAACTGCGAAACTCTTAGAAAACGTAAAGCGGATTGTGCGCAAGGGGCAGGAGCAACGAAGACACTGGGGAGCCGCCGGTCCTTAGCTCGCAGGAGCGCAGTGATGGTAACGGTTAGCCGCTTGCAAACAATGCGCTCCTGCAAGCTTAGTACCGCTGCGAGCGACACGTAGCGAGAGCGTGTCTTCGTTGCTCCTGCCCCTTGCGCACAATCTTCACAACATAAAACAGAGTTTCGCGCCCCACGTCGCCGTTCACCCGCGCCATTCGCAAAACCGCATCTTCGATGCTCTCCGCTGCTTCGCAGCTCCCTTTTGCTCATAGCAAGGCGCTCCCTTCGTATCTTCATGCAGACAGATTTTCATGCGAGCATGAAATCTGTCCACAAGAAGATACGAGTGAACTGGAATAATAAAATTGACAAAAATCTATGAGATGATAGAATACCATTGTTAAAGTATGAAAACATACAGCAGAGCGTCCACCGGAAAATGGCGGATATAAAGTAAAAAGGATAAAGAAATGTGTATTCGATTCAAATTTGAAAAATCTAATCTTGGAAGATTGCTTGTGGCAATGATTTTTGCCGGAGTATTGTTTGTAAAAGTGTCGTTCCCGGTGACGGTTCTGGCCGGGTTTGGCGTTTTTTATTTCCTGATCAAGAATCTGGAGACAGAGATTACATCCCCGATAGCAAAAGGGATACTGACGGTGCTGTTCCTCGGAGGCGGAAGCATCTTTACGACGCATCTGATCCAGTACCTGCTCTTAGATGCGGAGCTTCGCGCGAAGATCACAGATACGAAGCTGCAGTTGAACGTGCTGTGCTGTCTGGCTGTCTATCTGGTGATCCAGATTTTTACGAGAAATGCAGGGCTGACCTGTGTGATCGCGCACTGCGCCCTGATGAGCTTTGCCGGAGTCAACTATTTTGTCTATCTGTTCCGTGGAAACGAATTTATTTTCAGTGATTTAAGATCCGCGGCAACCGGGCTCAGCGTTGCGGGCAATTATGAGTTCGTGTTAGATGACAGGGCTGCGTATGTGGTGTTAATTTCGGCTCTTTTTGTGGCGCTTGTCCGGAAGTTCCGCCTGAAGTTTGAAAAAAAGATGTGGATGATATTGATCTGTGCAGTTCTTGCAATCGCATCGTGCGCTTATGTCGCAGACCAATCGCAGGGAATTGTGACCGAGACCTGGGAGCAGAAAGGCAGCTACCGGAATGGATATTTGCTTAATTTTGCGCTGAGTGTCCGCGACAGCTTCGTATCGGCTCCGGATGGTTATTCCAAAGAGGAGATCGGACAGTTGGAAAAGCAGTACAGCGGGGACGGGGATTCCTATGTGGAACATGACACGGAGAAGAAACCTACAATCATAGTTGTAATGAGCGAGTCTTATTCAGACTTAAACGTGGTCGGAACGATCCGCACGAACGAGGAAGTCACGCCGTATTTTAATTCCCTTTCGGATAACATCATCCGCGGGTATGCGCTGTCGTCGGTATTCGGGGCGAAAACACCGAACTCGGAGTGGGAGTTCATGACGGGCAATTCCATGGCATTTCTCCCAAGTGGCTCGGTTGTATATCAGCAGTATATCAGCGATACGCCGACTTCAATCGTGTCGAATCTGAAAAATATCGGCTACACCTGTGTGGCGATGCACCCTTATTATGAGACGGGATGGAGCAGGAATGCAGTGTATCCGACGATGGGCTTTGACGAGATGCACTTTATCGATTATTTTGACCAGAACAAAATCCTGCGGAAATACATCACAGACCAGGAGCTTTATGAGAAGATCATTGATCAGTATGAGAGCAAAAGCGGGAATGAAGATCTGTTTATCATGAGTATTTCCATGCAGAACCACGGTGGCTACACGGAGACTTACGACAACTTCAATGAGCAGATCCGGACGCTCGGGACAGGCTATGCGGATGCCAATCAGTATCTGTCGCTGCTCCATGAGAGCGATAAGGCGTTAGAGTATCTGATTAGCTATTTTGAAAATGTGGATGATCCGGTGGAGATCGTCTTTTTCGGAGACCACCAGCCGAGCTTAAATACGAACTTCTACAGAATGTTGAACGGAAAAGGACTTTCCGGACTGACGGAGGACGAGCTGGAGCATCTGTATACCGTACCATTTTTCATCTGGACGAATTATGAGTCAGAGTCGAAAAATGTGGAGATCACAAGTTTCAATTATCTCTCCACGCTGGCATTTGAGCGCGCGGGAATCGCACTGCCATCGTATAACCAGTTTCTGGCAGATATGATGGAAGTTGTCCCGGCGATCAATTCGCGGGGCTACTATTCCCTGACGGACGGCTGCTATAAGCATCTGGACGAAGCGGAGGGTGAGGAAGCCGAGTGGATCAGCAAATATGAGATGTTGCAATATAATAATATGTTTGATAAAAAGGGACAGAGTAAACAATTCTTCCCATATCTGGAGTAGAAAGACATGAAAAAAAATACAGTGATTTTTGATTTGGATGGAACTTTATTAGATACGTTACAGGATCTTGCGGATGCGACCAACTATGCATTGCGCAAACAGGGCATGCCGGAGCGGACGATTGAGGAAGTACGGCAGTTCGTCGGAAACGGCGTGCGTCTGCTCATGATCCGCGCAATACCGGGCGGCGAGGAGAATCCCTTATTCGAGGAGACCTTTGCCCTCTTTAAATCCTATTACGGGGAGCATTGCAACGATCATACCAGACCGTACGAAGGCATCATGGAGCTGCTTGCCACACTGAGAGAAAAGGGCTATGCAGTCGCCATCGTATCCAACAAAATTGACTTTGCAGTCAAAGAGCTGAGCAAACTTTACTTTCAGGGCATTGTCCCGGTCGCTATCGGCGAGAAAGAAGGAATCCGCAGAAAACCGGCACCGGATACGGTCTTTGAAGCACTGAAAGAACTTGACAGGACAAAAGAGGAGGCAGTCTATGTCGGTGACTCCGACGTAGATATCGAGACCGCCCAAAACGCCGGCATGCCATGTATCTCCGTCCTGTGGGGATTCCGTGACAAAGCCTTCCTGGAAACACACGGAGCCAGCCATTATGCAGAAAAAGCAGAAGAAATTCTGAAGTATGTAGAAGAATTCCGTTAAAAAAGTCACATCTTTATGCCACAGATTAAAAAATCCACCTGAGTTTACGGCAAACATTAGTCGATAACTACTAGTCAATCGTCACCAGTCGTCTGCTATTACTCTGGTTTGCCATATCACAGCTGCCGAACAAAGCCTTCGGATGCCGAAAGGGAGCGGTGCCTCCTCCGAAAGTCCTCTACGCCACGGAGAGGAGACCCTGGTAAATTGTGGAAGCCATTGCTGACACAATTTGCCGCTCAGGGGCTCCTCGGAGTTCCCGGCGTAATGGATTTCGGAGGCGGCACCGCTCCCTTTTGGCTTACACAACCTAAAAGCCGGCAGCGTCCCTCAGATGTCATATTGTTTTTACGACAGAATCCCAGTAGACTGCAAAAACAGCACAAGCATCATAACCGGCGCCACATAGCGGATCATAACGCGGTAAAGCTTCTTCCGGTGGAAATGCTCCCCGTTGCGTTCCATCTCGTCAATGACATAATCCGGTGTCATAATCCAGCCGATCAAAAGTGTAGAGAGCAGCGCAATAAACGGCATCATAACACTGTTGCTGATATAGTCCATAATGTCTAATAACTGTCCGACGGATCCGTTTGGCAGCTTCACTTCCACATAAAAAATACTATAGCCCAAAGCAATAATAGCAGAGGCTGCCAGATAAATGGTGGATAATACAAGGACTGTCTTCCTTCGTCCAGCGTGGAAAATCTCCATGCAATTTGCCGTGATCGACTCCAACACCGAGATACAGGAGGATAAGGTCGCAAAAATAGCAGTCACAAAAAACAGAATGCCGACAAAAGTGCCAGCTTTTCCCATGGCGGCAAAGACCTTCGGAAGGGAGACAAACATTAGGCTTGGACCTGCCCCCATTCCTTCTGTACCGGAGAAAACGTAAACGGCAGGGATGATCATGGCCCCTGCAAGGAACGCAACACCGGTATCAAAAAACTCAATCTGGTTCACAGCTTTATTCAGATCGACATCCGGCTTCACATAAGAACCGTAAGTGATCATAATTCCCATTGATACACTCAGAGAAAAAAACATCTGGCTCATGGCATCCAAAAGAATCTGTAAAAAGCGCTGTACCGACAATCCTTCACAGTTTGGTGTCAGATAATAAAGGAATCCCTGCCAGCCGGTACGTGTGATACCGGACGCATCTGTATGCTTTAAGGTCAGGGAGTAAACAGCAATCACAACAACTAACACTAACAGTACCGGCATCATCCATTTTGACACATTTTCAATCCCATCCTGCACACCGTTATATACGATGAATGCGGTTACGCCCATGAACAGCAGGGCGAAGACAACAGGTGAGACAGGGGACGTGATAAAGGTTGTGAAATAGCCATCTTCTGCAGCAGCCTGCGCCTGACCGGTAAAATAGACGACCGCATATTTCGTGATCCAGCCACCGATGACGGCGTAGTAGGTCATGATCAGAACCGGAACAAGGAAGGTGAGGATTCCCAGAAACTTCCATTTCGGGCGCATTTTTTCATATGCGCCGATAGCACTTTGCTTCGTGCGGCGTCCAATCGCAATATCAGAGGTCAGCAGGGTGAATCCAAACGTCAGTACCAGTACCAGATAAATAATCAGAAACAGTCCGCCACCGTCTTTGGCTGCCAGATAAGGAAACCTCCATAAATTTCCAACTCCGACTGCGCTTCCGGCTGCGGCAAGGACAAAACCGAGCTGTCCTGAAAAATGATTTGCTTTCTTTTCCATAATATTATACCTTTCCTATGAAATAAAACTTGTATGGATACCATAACACATGATAAAATATCAGTAAAACGAATGATTTTACTACTATATATAAAGAAAAGTGATGGATAGCACAAAAACTGGAACTAGTAGACAGGTAAAAGAACGGGGAAGGAATTTTTGAAAAAGAAAAGGGGATTGGAAAAATGAGAGAGGTAAGGGACCGGTATGAGATTTTTTTAAAAGTCTGTGAGACGGGGAGTTTTTCAAAAGCGGCAGAAGCATTGAATTACACACAGTCCGGCATCAGCCAGATGATGGCGGGATTGGAGGAAGAGCTTGGCATCACCCTTTTTGCACGGGGAAAAAAGGGCGTGATCCTGACAGACAATGGAACGCAGCTGATTCCCTATATTCAGGAGATGGTGAACCAGAAGGACAAGCTGCGGCAGGCGGCATTCGATATCAATAATAAAGTGGCAGGAAAGCTGCGGATCGGAAGCTTTTCGAGTGTGACAGCGCTCCGGATGCCGGATGTGATCCATTTTTTTAAGGAGCATTACCCGGAGGTTGAGGTGGAGATCTTAGACGGCAACTACGATGAGATCCGGGACTGGATCATGCATGGACAGGTGGACTGTGGATTTCTGTCTTCCATCGTAGCGGATGACCTGAAGTTCTATCCGCTCTGGAAAGACAGGCTCTGTGCGGTTGTACAGGAAGGACATCCGCTTGCGGCAAGAGAGTGTGTGACATTGGAGGAACTGTTAGAATACCCGCTCATTATCGAGACACCGGGGTGTGATAACGATATGAAACATGTGTTGGAGCACGCATCCCTGAAACCAAAGATTTCCTACAGCTTCCGGGATGACACACTGATCATGGCGTTCGTGAAAAGAGGACTTGGTGTGACAATCTCGCAGGAGATGGTGTTAGATGCATTTGCGCGGGATGTGGTGTCGGTGCCACTGATTCCGGAGCGTTTCCGGACAATCGGGCTGGCATTTGCGAAGACGAATAATTCGGTTGTGGCACGGACACTGCTAGAGTATTGCAGAAGCGGAGCGGCAGAAAGTACAGAAGAAGCGCCATTGGCAGGCAGATGACAAAGCTCTTTTTAAAAATGAAAGAACCGGAAGGTGTGTCAGCCTTCCGGTGTAGTGGTTTCGGGTGCATCTTTTTAATTAGAAAATAAGCTTTCCTTTATGCTTCAATAATCTCGCACCATTCACGATCAGAAGCACGCCGGACACGATTCCGGTCACGAGAATACAGATCCCGATCACAATATTTCCGGCACCGGCAGATCCCATTGTTTTATAAATTTTTTCTTCCATATGATAAACCCTCCATGCTCTAAGATGATTTTGTTCTGAATATTACCTGTATTGTACCATTTTTTCAGGCAAGATACAATCAGATTTCTGTCGGAAGTCCATGAAAAGGGCACTTGAAAAATCAAGTCTTGGTCGGGGGATGCTATTTCTTTTTGTCATGATGATTATCTATGTAAGATAAAGCCGAAAATATAAGGTTACAGTTTGTAAATTCCTGGATTACGAGTATAATATATATTACAGTTTACGCAAATATTCGGTTTCGCGGATGGCGCGTGTGAACGGATTACAGAAGAGCCATAAAGAAGCCAGGAAGGGAGCAGACATGAATTTCAACCACAGACCGCAGAGAGGACAGCGCTTACAGCCGTTAGACGAGATCGCAGGCTTTCAGGTGCGTCCGGGACATTATAACAGGGACGGAGCGACGAGAGCCGGGAACGGTATCAGCTTTACCATCCATTCGATGGGGGCGACAGGCTGTACGCTGCTTTTGTTCCACCCGAAGGAGAAGGAGCCGTTTGCAAGGATTCCATATCCGGAGACTTACAGGATCGGAAATACGTATTCTATGCTCGTTTTCGGGTTGGATATGGAGGAATTCGAGTATGCCTACCAGTTCGACGGACCGTACGATGAGAAGAAGGGGCTTCGGTTTGATAAAAATAATATTCTGTTAGACCCTTATGCAAGAGCGGTCACCGGGCAGAGAGAGTGGGGCGAGCGCCCGGAGGGCGGCAAGGATTTTGTCTATCATGCGAGAGTGGTGGAAAATAACTTTGACTGGGGCAATGTCAAGTCGCCGGATCACGCTTCCGAGGATCTCATCATTTATGAGATGCATGTGCGGGGATTTACGAAGGACGCTTCCTCCGGTGTGAAGGCGCCGGGAACATTTGAGGGACTCAGGGAGAAGATCCCTTATCTGAAAGATCTCGGAATCAATGCTGTAGAGCTGATGCCGGTATTTGAGTTTGATGAGATGGAGAGTACCAGAGAGGTGGACGGGGAACGCCTGTACAACTACTGGGGATATAATACGGTCTGTTTCTTCGCACCGAACACGAGCTACAGCTCGGTTGTGGAGCACAACCATGAGGGTGATGAGTTAAAGAACCTGATCTATGAGCTGAAGGAGAACGGAATCGAGGTCATCTTAGACGTTGTGTTCAACCATACAGCGGAGGGAAACGAGCAGGGTCCGTGCTTTTCCTTCAAGGGAATCGACAATAACATTTACTATATGCTGACACCGGAAGGGTATTACTACAACTTTAGCGGTTGCGGGAATGTCATGAACTGCAACCATCCGATCGTGAGCCGTTTTATCTTAGACTGCCTGCGCTACTGGGTGACGGAGTACCGCGTGGATGGCTTCCGGTTCGATCTTGCCTCGATCTTAAGCAGGGATGAGAACGGGGCACCGATGAACAACCCGCCGATCTTACAGAGCCTGGCATGTGATCCAATCCTCGGAAAGGCGAAGCTGATCGCGGAAGCATGGGATGCAGGCGGACTGTACCAGGTCGGAAGTTTCCCATCCTGGAGCCGCTGGGCAGAGTGGAACGGCAGATACCGGGATGACATGCGCCGCTTCTTAAAAGGGGATGGAGGGATGGCAGGCACCGCGATCACACGAATCACAGGATCAAGGGATCTGTATGATCCGGCAAACCGCGGCAACAGCGCTTCGGTCAATTTTATCACCTGTCACGATGGGTTCACGATGTACGACCTTTATGCTTATAATGGAAAGCATAATGAGAAAAATGGCTGGAATAATACGGACGGGGACAATAACGGAAACAGCTGGAACTGTGGTGCCGAGGGCGCAACAGAGGATCCGCAGGTGGAAGGGCTGCGCCGGAGAATGGTAAAGAACGCATTTGCTACCCTGATGTGCAGCCGTGGAACCGCCATGTTTTTTGCCGGGGATGAATTCTGCAACACACAGTACGGCAACAATAATGCATATTGCCAGGATAACCTGACATCGTGGCTGGACTGGTCGAGACTGGAAGAATATAAGGAAATCCATGACTTCTTCCGCTATATGATCGCGTTCCGCAAAAAATACGCGATCCTGCGCAAGACAACACAGACAGCGGTCTGTAAGCTTCCGGAGATCAGTATCCACAACGGATTTCCGTGGAACGGCGGTACAGACAACAACAGCAGGCTGATCGGTATTATGTACGCCGGACGTGATGAGAAGGATATCCGGGACGATATCGTCTTCTACTGCATGAACGCTTACTGGGAACCGCTTATCATGCAGCTTCCGGAGCTCCCGATGGGGCTGCAGTGGCGGGTGCGTGTCAACACTTCGGTAGAGTATGAGGACGGAAAAGACTTTGAGGCAATGACGGAATTCTATTACAGAAAGACGCTGCGGGTTCCGGCGCGGACGGTGGTGATACTGACAGCGGAAGAGAGCTAGAGAAATACCACAGTGGGGTGAGCCAGCGCCTGCAAAACGTTATGGAAATATCTGGGTTGTCCACCTTGGACTGGCAGTGCTTCCTGCCGGGAAGCCGGGACTTTGCGGCAGGTGGAGTGCAATGTCGGTGGAGTACGACAGGTGAACAGGAATGACAGGATAAAACAACTCCGGATCTTACAGATAAGAGTAAGATCCGGAGTTGTTTTTTGAGTGACAGATTGTAACGCAGAACGTATTTTTTACTGAACCACTGTATCTTTCTTCCATATACGCATTGGATTGTATACAATATTTCCGGATTTCATATCCGGTGTGTGGGCGATGAAAGCTTTTGCCCCCTGGAATTCAAATGGAATATGGTCCACGTTTCCAGTTTTGATGTCCTCGCAGACTTTGCAGACATCTTCGAGGATTCCAACATAGCCGTTTCCGTCGCCATGGGACAGGAGGACATGGTCGTATTGACCTTTCAGCTTTTCAGAGACTGACTGAAGTGTCTCTTCATATTCCTCAATGCTTGTGGAGTAATCATCGAATACGAAGGTGAACGTATTGCAGGCATCCCCGGTCAGAAGATAGCGGTCCCCGTCTTTTTCACGGATGAGGAAGATCATGCTTCCAAGCGTATGTCCCGGGCAGGCGAACGTCTCAATTGTTACGTCGCCGAAATCGAAGGTATCCCCCTCCTTCAGGTCATGCAGATCGGAGAGAGCTGCGGATGGAATATAATCCTCCTCCGGTACATAAGTGCCATGTCCTTCGAACTGCTCCATGCCAAGTCCGGCTGCGCGGAAGGCATCGCTTGCATGTTTTTCATAAATATAAGTATCTTTCATGCTCATATAGACCGGAATCCCGGTATTCGCATACTCGCCAGATCCGTTCGCATGGTCGACGTGACCATGCGTTAAGAGCACCTTTAACGGATTGGTATTCTCATGGGAAGCGAGGATGGCGTCAGTCGCAGACTTTAAACTTCCAAAACCGCTTCCGGTATCAAGCAGAACATTCCCCGCTGATCCCTCGACTAAATACATCAGTTCTGTTCCGAATGCGTAAATTCTTGTAATATGCGCGTCTACTTTTTCAGTTGGAAAATTCAGCATTTGCGTTTCTCCTTTTCGATATTAATTATTTTCCCGCATGCTTTGTAGTCAGGTCTTTTTGAATCTGATCTGCATATTTGTCAATGTTGAAAGCAAGGCAAACAAGCAGGATGACGACACCGATGATAGCTGGCAGATACGTGTAGGCAAATTTGATAGAAGCAATGGCACCTACAGTCTGTGTTGCAGCCATTCCGTCATATCCACCGATGGCAAGGATCCATCCTGCAATGGCAGGTCCGAAACCAAGCCCGATTTTCTGTCCGATGCTGACACCTGACATAACAAGTCCCTCGGAACGGATGCCGAACTTCCACTCACCGTAGTCAACAACGTCACCGGTTAAGGCAAATGCACAGGAGAAAAGTGCACCGAGCATAAATCCTTTGCAGGCATAAAGGGCGGCAATGAGAGTGATATTGGACGTGAAAAGTCCCATCAGTGTAGAGGTGACAATAATGGTGACGGCACCGGCGATTAACATTTTCTTCTTGCCAAATTTACCTACAAGACTCGGAAGAATCAGGTTCATAAGCAGTGCAGGAACCATGCCGCATGCAGAAAGGATTGCTACATAACCGGCATTTTCAAGTACGTTGTTGCAGAAGTAGTAAGTTACCATACCTGTAGAGCAGTTATGTAATAACAGCAGACCGAACAGTGCCATTTCCAGCCAGAAAAACTTGTTTTTGACAAGACAGGAGACAGCCTCTTTAAAAGGAACACTTTGCTGCGGAGCAGCCTCTTTTGAGGCTTCTTCCATAATGTTTTCTTTGGTTCCGAAGAATCCGAATAAAATCAGGACACCGGTAGCAATTGCGTAGATAATGGCAGTGCCTCTGTAACCGACAGATTGAACGAGCGGTACCCAGAAAGTAGTAACGGCAAGTCCTGCCACCTGGTTCATGATCTGCTCTAAGGAAGCGATCTTCTGACGCTCCATACCGTTTAAGGTCAGACGGGAGAGCAGCGCGGTGTGGGAAATCATGAAGATGGTGAATGCCACAGCATTAATAAACAGGTACATGATATAAACGTAAACAACTTTGCCTGTGTGTCCCATATTCTCAGGAACAGAGAACAGCAGGATTAAAAACAGTGTAACCAGCGGAGCGCTGAGTAGAAGCCATGGTCTTGCTTTTCCAAAACGTGTGTGAGTCTTGTCGACGAGCGATCCCATTAAGAAATCTGAGAACAGGTCAAAAAGACGGTTAATAAGCATCATCGTGGATACGGTTGCTACACCGATGCCGACAGAGTCGGTCAGGTAAGCGGAGACGAAGCTTCCGACGATTGTTGTGATGATGTTTCCACCACCGGATGCGATGGAATAAGATAATTTCTGTGACACAGGTACATAACCTGCCTGATGAGATTGTGCTTTCATAAATCCTCCTTTTTTCAAAGAAAAAATCCGGGCTCTCACGCGGGGAGACGATTTTCCTCTTTGGAAACATTTGTTTTTTACTGACACCTATTGTAGAAAATTTCACAAGGAAAAGCTCCCGGTTAAACGTACTTTTTTCTTATGATAGAAGTTCTCTTTTCTGCTTCTTGTTATTTAACGAGGAATAAGATATCATGAAAACAGGATGAAAAAGTCATACACTATGGAGAATGAGAAAAATTATCATAAAAAATGGGGAGAAAGATGAAATACAGAGAAAATATATATTTTGAAACGGATTATCCGGAAGATCAGGTGCACATTCACAGTGAAATGGAAATTCTGTATGTCCTGCAGGGGCGCTGTGCCGTGTTCACAAACGGGAAAAATTTTGTGATGAAGCCGGAGGATCTCATCGTATTTAATCCGTTCGAGGCGCATCAGACGTACCGGGAAGAGGGAGGGCACGTCCTGTCGCTGTTTATTCCAATACAGCATCTGACGGAGGCAGAGATCAGAACGGTATTTTGTGCGTCGGCACTCCAACCGGAGAAGGAAGTGAGTTTTGATATGCTTCGGGGACGGTTGGCGGAGATCTTCCGTGACTATATGGATCGTTCCGCGCACCGGAGGCTGAATTTGTATGCCGAACTGTTAGAGCTTTTCAGTATTTTGCAGCAGGACTTCTCTCTTGAAGATTCCGGAGAATCCGGGTATGGTGCGAAGGAACAGAAGAAAGTGGAGCAGAGGCAGAAGGTGTTGTCGTATATCTGGGAGCACTATAGGGAACCTCTGACATTAAAGAGTGTGGCATCAGAGTTCTATCTGTCGGAAGGTTACTTCTCGAGACTGTTTCAGGAGATGGCTGGGAAAAGTTTCTCCGATTATCTGCGGAGCGTCAGACTGTCGGCAGCGAAACGGGAGCTGCTGCGGATGAAGTCATCGGTCACAGAGACAGCCTTTTCGTGTGGGTTTGGAAATGTGAATACGTTTATCGAGGCATTTCACCGGGAATACGGGCTGACACCGGGAACTTTTTTACAGCAGGAGAAGCAGAAAAGCCTGGAGGCAGCGGGAGAACCGGCAGAGGGAGAAATCCATTTTGCGGAGGAGATTTCCTACATGAGCCTGCTGCGGTACAGAACGTCGGAGACGAAGAATAATTTGCTGCATTTGTCCGGTAATGAAAAGATAGAAGCCGATTTTACTGCCAGGGCATCTGCTTTTCATCCGACATGGAAGAAGACAAGTTGTGGAAGCTACGCGAAGGAACTTCTGTATGCGGTCGTGCAGGAAAGCTTTCAGAAAGTAAAAAAGGAAATTCGGTTTGAAAATCATTTGCTTCATGGTATTTATGAGGATGAACTTGGAGTCTGCCACAGAAAAGAAGATGGAAGCCTTGGTTTTAATTTTGTTTATCTGGATATGATTCTGAAATTTCTGGTAGAGGAATTACAGGTGACACCGTGGATTGTATTGGATTACACGCCATCGTGCCTTGTGGTAAAGAGAAAAAAACGATATTTCGGCAGTCATGTGTTAAATCTTCCGGAAAATTTAGAGGAGTGGACGTTACTTGTCACAGAGACACTAAAGCATATGGCAGCCGTGTTTGGAATCGTGAATGTCTCCTCGTGGATGTTTTCAATGGAGCAGGCGATACAGGTTTCTGTCGGCAACTGCGACATGGAGGAGTACAAACCTTTTTATCTTGCAACGTACCGCGCGATCAAGGCAGTGCTTCCGGATGCAGGGATCTTCGGATTCGGTCTTGATACCGGGTTTGTGGCATTAGATTCCCACTCAGAATTTGAAGAACTGTTAGCGTTTGCAAAGGAGCATGACTGTCTGCCGGATATACTCAGCTTCCAGTGCTTTTTCTGCGATTATTCGAAAATAAAACAGACGGAAGTTGATTTTGACCTGGCGCTGGATGAAGTATATCCGCTCTCGGAAAATCTAGATATTTTATCGGAAGAACTGGATCTGATCCAGAAGGTATCAAAGAGGTTCGGGGTGTCCATTCCCATCTATATTATGGTGGCAAATGCAGGAATGTGGGGAAGAGGACCGGGAAATGACACCTGTTTTAAAGCCGCCTTTACCGTCAGGAATGCATTGAAAAACAGAGACCGCCTGATCGCATACGGAACAAGCGGAGTGATTGACTATGCACAGTCCCTTCTCCCGACGAATTCTATGTACCATGGAGGTCCTGCCATGATCACATTTAATGGGATACCGAAGGCAGCCTACGAGGGGTTTCTGCTTTTAAATGAGTTAGAAGGGGATGTGATCGGGGAAGGGGAGGATTATATCGTCACCCGCACTGAGAACGGACGGGAGTTTTACATTCTGTTATACCATTACTGTTCCTATAATCTGGCACGGCACAGAAGGACGGTATTATCTCCGGCGGAGGAGCGCAATTATGACCGATATTATGAATATGAAGAGAAAGGGGCAAAGTCGATCCGTATTTTTATGAGAGGACTTCCGTCTGGAAAAAGCTGTTTTCTGGAAACACATTATGTCAATCGTGAGCATGGGAGCAGCTATGATGTCTGGATGAAGATGGGAGCACCGGTAAACCCAAACCGGAAGATTCTGGATTATCTCATGAGCCGGTCAGGGTTCGAGATTGAGACAGAGGATCTGCCGGTATCTTTAGACGGGACGCTTACACTGTCGATACTGTTAGAACCGCATGAGGTGCGGGTGATCCACGGAGTACTGGAGTGAACCGGTCCACCCGCACCATTCGCAAAAATGTATCTTCGATACGGTGCAGCTTAAGTTCAGATTCTGCAAGAATAAGTACAAATACTGTATTGACATTACCGGATATTGCCGATAACATTTAATGTGCAGACGTAAAAAGTTGCGTGATGGTTCCCGTTTTTACGAGGCGCAGGAACCGTATCAATCTTATAAAACAGGAGGGTTTATTGAAGATGCAGGTAAGAAAAAGAACCTACAGCGGCACAACATCTAACGATGTCAGCCAGAGAGAAA
>CAKRFH010000006.1:0-46454 GCA_934320555.1 uncultured Roseburia sp. | reverse complement strand
GTATCATGATTATTATGTGTGGCGTGACGGAGAAGAAGGTGTTTATCCAAACAATATGAATTCTGTGTTCGGAGGACCGGCATGGGAGTGGGTTCCAGAATTGGGACAGTATTATTTTCATCAGTTTTCAGTGAAACAGCCAGATCTGAACTGGGAGAATCCGAAAGTGAGAAGAGAGCTCTATGATATGATTCTTTGGTGGATGGAAAAAGGGGCAGGCGGATTTCGTCTGGATGTGATCGATCAGATTGCAAAAGAGCCAGATCTTAAGATTACAAATAATGGACCGAAGTTGCACGAATTCTTACGCGAGTTAAGTAAGGAGACTTTTCAGAAGGGTGACATGATTACTGTTGGAGAAGCCTGGGGAGCAACACCGGAAATTGCAAAAAAATACAGCAATCCTGATGGAAGTGAATTTTCCATGGTTTTCCAGTTTGAGCACATTATGCTTGATCAGGAAGAAGGAAAGGAAAAATGGGATACGATTCCATTGAATCTAGTAAAGCTGAAAAAATGCCTTGCAAAGTGGCAGAATACGTTATATCAGACAGGATGGAACAGTCTGTTCATGGATAACCACGATCTTCCGAGAATAGTATCACGCTGGGGGAATGATGAAAAATATAGAAAAGAGTCAGCAAAGATGTTGGCGACAATGCTTCATGGAATGCAGGGAACTCCTTACATTTACCAGGGAGAAGAGCTGGGAATGACGAATGTGCAGTTTGACAGCATTGAGGAATATGAAGATATTGAGACATTGAATATGTACAAAGAGCGCCTGGGAAAAGGATATCCGCCAGAAAAAATCATGCATTCCATTTACGCAAGAAGTCGTGATAATGCGCGTACTCCGATGCAGTGGAGCGAGGAGAAAAATGGTGGATTCACAGAAGGAAAACCATGGTTTGCGGTGAATCCGAATTATACTAAAATCAATGCCAAAGAGGCACTCGAAGATGAGAATTCTGTATTTTACTATTATCAGAAGCTGATTCGTTTAAGAAAAGAAAATCCAATATTTGTAGATGGGAAATTTGACCTTCTTCTGCCAGAAGATGAGAAGATTTTTGCATATACGAGAACGGATGAGCATACAAAGCTGTTGGTATGCACAAACTTTACAGATGTGGAAGTTAGATGCCCATTGCTTGAAGCGTGGAAAGAGGGGAAAATTTTGATCCGGAATTATGAGGATGACACAGAAGGAAATGTATTACGTCCTTATGAAGCAATGATAATTGAAGCTGCTGTAAAACCAGAGTAATCTTCAGAAAAAAGCCGGTGCAGATTTGCACCGGTGTTTTCTCCTATTTTCAGGTATCTCCTTTTCTTTGTTTGTCTGTTAAATATCTGTCAATAAAAACTCTGGTTCCAGTACTTCTAACGCTTATAAATCTCTGATCGGACTGTCTAAATAATATTCATCCGTTCTCGGAAGCCAGTCTAAAAACTTCTGGATCTCCATATCCCAGAATGCCCATTCATGACCATACCCCGGAACAATATCCACCGTATATGGAATATTAAGTTCCTCCATCTTAGATAACCATTTTCTGTACCCTTCCATTCCCCAGTCATTACCACCCATTGCGGTATACAAAGCAGGCAGCTTTGTTCCTGCTTCAGCATGTCTGCGCATCAACGCCTCTGTATTATAACGTGTATCTGAAGAAATGGCCTCTCCACCAATTGAGCCATCGCAGGCTGTTGCAGACAAAACACCAATTGCGCGGTATCTATCCGGATGATTCATAGCACAGGTTAATGTTCCCATGCCTCCCATGGAGAGCCCCGCAATGTATGTATGCTCAGGATCCTTTGATATTGGAAATATACTTGTCACAAAATCCGGGAGTTCTTCCGATGCAAACGTGTACAGATGATCATGCCCAAAAATCGGATTTTCTTTTCCACTTGCATCAATGTCCATATAGCATTTATTTTCCGAAGAAAATGTCACTACTGCGATTCTTCTTTCTTCCGCATATCTTTCTATGGAAGTATATCTTTCCCAACTGGAATAATCATTAATACCACCGTGAAGCAGATATAAAACCGGATACTTTTCCTTCACTTCATGACTCTTTTCGCCTGCAAAGATTTCCGGACAGGTCAGTGTCGGAAGTATTACATTAACGGTTACAGATCTGTTTAATGAATATGAAATAAAATTACATGTAAAATGTCCCATCCTTTTCCCCCCTTACGAATACAGCTATCTGGCATACGATATCTATCATTTCTCTACTAATCTTCCAGATATAACATCACTCTTAAAATTGCCCCTGCGCGTTTTCGCAGATCACTTATTGAGATTTTTGGTTTTCTCTGATAAGTTCCTCTGTACAATAATGCCTTTCCATCCTCACTGATAGAAACCTCTTTTATTGTTGCAACTGTCTTTTTCGGTTTAAACTTTTCCCGGTCTCTGACTGCGTCCGAAACTGTTCCTGCTTCCAGATATATTGGCTCTCCGTTTACATAAATCTCATCCCCGCGGACTTCTGCTCTGCAATTTTCCCCCAGTGGTGCGCTGACAAACTCCAATCCATTCGGGTCCACTGTAAATCCATTCCATAATGTATTCAAGAACGGAGCGTGTGAATTTGTCCTCATGTATAAAACATTTCCCCTCTCGTCAAATTGGGGCGGAATGTATCCAACACCATTCTTTATATTCAGTACTCTTGATTCTCCACCTGGCATAATAAGGTCATTTCCGGCATGCATAGACTTCCACGGTGTACTGCTTCCTCCATTCCAGTCAGTCATGATCAGTCCTTTGAACCCCCATTCTTCTCTGGCAATATGTGTACACAGATCATAGCTGTCTGCTGTCGGGACTCCATTAATCTTATTATAGGATGTCATGATTGTCATGGCATCACCCTTTTCCACTCCCAGCCGGAATGGTTCTAAATAAATCTCTCTCAAGGCTCTCTGTCCGACTACTGAATTGTTCGCATTACGGTTTGTCTCCTGGTTATTAGCTGCAAAATGCTTGATACATGCCACTGCCTTATGATCTTTCTGAATCCCCTTTACTATGGCAGCGGCCATCTCACCTGCTACAAGCGGATCCTCTGAGTAATACTCAAAATTGCGTCCACACAGCGGATTTCTCTGAATATTGATTCCTGGTGCCAGAAAAATACCAATTTTCATAGCTGCCAAATCATTTCTCATTCCCTCTCCCACAGCTTCCGCAATCGACCTGTCAAATGACTGTGCAAGAACTGTTCCACTCGGCCATGCAATACAATAGTGGAACACTTCCTGTTCCTTTCCGGTTTCTACATTTCTGGCAGTAAAATGCTGCGTCACCCGTACACCACCTGGTCCATCTGCCATTACTACAGACGGCACCTGATACACTTTTTCCAACGTATGCGTTGTCTCTCCTGCTGCCCCAGGAACAGACTCTGAGTTTGCACCGATGATCGGATTCCTGTCTCCTTCCACTCCCCATCCAGTTCCACATACAAAAACTGCAAGTTGGTCGGATGTAAACTGGGAAACAAACTGCTCTATGGTACAGTCTCCTTTTTTCAGTTCTTCAAATGTATATACCTTTTCAACCGGTATCTCTTCTGACTCTGCTTCATACTCCGGTGCTTCCTGAACTGTCTCGCATTTCACAGCACCTGAAAGGGTAAGAATCAAAAGCCCTTCGCTGTCTGCTTTGTGATCCTCTCCAGCTTTTCCTTTTAATTCCACAAGTTCCTGCTGAAGAGGAAGTCTTTCACTGACTTTTTTCACAACCATTGTTTCAGGCACAAAAAGTGCTGCTGCTTTTTCTGTATTTTGAGAAGAGTTTCCCATACGGATCACATAGTATCCCTTCGATAAAATATAGCCGCCATGGCTTCTGCTGTAGGATGCCAGATTCCGAACAGAGATCCTCACTTCTAACTCCTGTTCTTCCCCCGGCTGCAGCAAGCGCGTCTTTTCAAAACCACGCAGTTCCTGATACGGCATATCAATCTCTGTGGACGGTGCTGATACATATACCTGCAGCACTTCTTTTCCTGCAACTAATCCGGCATTTTTCACGCTCACTTTGACTGAAAGTATCTCCCTTTCTAAAGTCACAGATATCATTTTTTGCTCAAAAGCAGTATAAGACAGTCCATACCCAAACGGATATCCGTCGGTCTGTTTAAAGGTATCAAAATAACGGTATCCAACATAAATTCCTTCCTCATACAGGGATGTATCCCAATCTTTCAAATAAGTGGACGCACTTGGATATTCTCCATACTCCTCTGCCCAGGAAGCTGCCAGCTTTCCAGATGGATTGCACACACCGGAAAGAATCTCCGCTAATGCATCTCCCCCTTCCTGTCCTCCCTGTCCCATCAGGAGAATGGCATCCGGATCTGCTTCCTTCAGATCTTTTACCGAAACAGCTCCTCCGACATTTAAAATCACTACTACTTTCGGAAATACTTTGCGTAGTACAGACAAGTTTTCTTTTTCACATTCTGAAAGATTGTAATCGTCTTCTAACGAACGGTCGCCTCCTTCTCCGGCATTTCTTGAAATTACATATACTGCAGTCTCTGTCTGTTTTCTGTATTCCTCTAATTCCTCACTTGTCATTCTCTGCTCCGGATAAGAAAAATGGCCAAAGACAGTTGCTTCATACTGCTTCAATGCCTCGTCGTAGCTGTTTTCAAGTGCTTTCAAACTTTCCTCATTTGCGATAGTGTAGCCTGCTCGAATCAGAGCCGGGAAAATATTGATATGATATCTCGGAGATTGATTGATATCAGTCCCTCCTCCACCGGATAATCCACCGTTAAACGGATCTCCAGAGCCCGTTCCTCCACGAACGGTACGAATCGCTCCATTTCCAAACAGGCAGATTGTATTCTTTGCAAGTGGAAGTACACCATTTCTGTTTTTCAGAAGTACCATTCCCTCTGTCGCAGCTCTTTTTGATATTTCAGCGCCTTTGATTTCACGTTCTGAAAGTGATGGATAAATCTCTGATTTTGTCATCCCTTCTTTCCTCCTTTAGCCAAACAGCCCCGGTGCAATATGCATTGGACGAAATGTTTCCATCATCTCATCATCATGATTCACACGCACTCTTGATACTTTATCAAAAATCATTGTATTCTCTTTTCCAACTTCACATGCAGGCCACTCTGGAAGTGTATCCTCATATGGCTTTCCTGTCCGTACAAAATTAGCAAAAGCCCCGCTCATCTGTTTTTCCAGTTTTTCGGATACTTCCCCCATATTTGAAACAGGTGATACTTCAACATTATGGAAGAAAAATGGAATATCTGCGCAGTGCCATGCCATTTGTCCATCATTTATAGAATGGCAAAGATTGAACATATAAGTATAAGTAGGTGCACATCCTTCCTCTGTACGCCTGCGAATCCATTCTTTATCAAAACAACGGAATCCATCCACATCCACATTCACAATATAATGCAGCGGCAGATCCGGATAAGTTGTCTGGAAAAGATCTGCTGCCTTATTTCCATCTTCTCCAAATTTTCCTACAAGATATTCTCTTACTTCCTCATCGCTCTTCTTTTCAAGACCTAATGTTCTTCCATTGAACTCACTGAACGTGGATCCTATCACAACCGGAATTGTTTTGGCAAACTCGCAGAAACCATTTTTCATCGGATCTCCCAGATATACATCGCTTTTCTGTGGAGCAAAATAAGGAAATCCTGGTCCCGGTGATACCTCATAATAAGCTTTCACATACGCTTCTGCCAGTTCTTTATAAGGAATTGTATCGAGCTTATCCACCTCCTGTTCCTTAAGTCCGAGCAATTCCAATGTTTTTAATACAACCATTCTTCCATCCACGTAATCTTTAAACATATTTCCAAGCACACCACTCATGATCATTGCTTTCTGGAACAATCCCTCTGCCTGCGGAGACTGCATCAGGGTAATAACTTTTCCACCTCCACCTGATTGCCCAAAAATGGTTACATTTTTCGAATCCCCGCCGAAGGCCTCTATATTTTCATGTACCCATTTTAATGCTGCGATCATATCAAGCACACCTGCATTACAGGAATCTTTTCTTTCCTCTCCAAAGCTTCTCAAATCCATAAACCCAAGCAGATTCAATCTATGATTTACGGATACAAGAACAATATCTTCCTTTTCTGCTAACGCAGTCCCGTCATAAGCCAGTTGTTCAACAGAAGACCCCGCAAAAAATCCACCTCCATGGAACCATACTGCAACCGGCTTTTTTACTCCTTTTTCAATAGATTTTGTCCAGATGTTCAAATTCAAGCAATCCTCTCCCTGTGGCCAAAAACGATGCGGCGATAAAAGATCTCCCAAAAAAGAGTCTTCCGTCAAAAGCGGACAGGTATATCCATAATTTAATGCTTCCTTTACTCCATCCCATGCTTCCACTTCCTCCGGTGCACGGAATCTTTTTGCTGTTGCATAAGGAATTCCTTTAAAAGCATACACGTTTCCCAGTTTATAGCCTTTTAACATCCCCTTTTCCGTCTTTACGGTTGTTTCCCTGTCATTACAAAAAAAAGTCTGAGCCATATTTCCTTCTCCTTCCTTTTCATAGAGCTAATTTCTTCCCTTTTCCCTATAGTCTCTCGGTGACATTCCTGTTTTCTCTTTAAACAATGTTGAAAAATATGAGTAATTTGGATATCCAACCTTTTGCGCGATCGCAGATATGCTCTCCCTGCTTTCCGCCAGCAGTTCTTTCGCTTTCGCGATTCTTCTGTTCACTATATACTGATAAATCGGCACTCCATATTCCTGTTTAAATAAAACGGAAAGATAATTTGCATCCAGAAACACATTATCCCCTATATTATCTCGTCCGATATCTTCATTGTAATGATCGTCAATATAATTTTTCACCTGCTCAAGCACTGAAGATGTCTTCTGAACGGATTGCAGATATTCCGCAGCCTCTCTGAGCACATACTCTGCATATTCGTCTGCTCTGCGAACAGACCTCGCCGCATCCCGGTACAGCCTTTCGCTCCCCTCATCCGCAAACAGCACATGTGCCTCTACATGAGATTTCTGAAGCTTTGCATATACGATTGCCCGAAATTGGATAATATAATTTTTTAATTCCGCTTTCCGAAACTTCGTATTCTGTGAAGCCTCCTCAAGCTTTTTCTTAAAATCCAAGATCAGAAAGTCCGTATCTCTGTCAAGCATATAATTTTCCCAGTTCAAGTTCAATTTCTCCACTTCATATGCATCCTTATGTTCCTCATAATTTTTCAGATCATATAGCATGGTATCATCATGTATACTCTCATCTATTTTTGATATGCTTTTTTCCACAGTTTTCCTGATCTGTGACAGAGTAATACCAGATGCATAAAAAATCCTGCTTCCAGAAGAAATAAACATACGGAACTGTTCCACAAAATCTGTCAGTCTTTCCCGTATCTCTTCTTCCCTGCAATCTTTATATTTAAAAATAATGACAAACAGATCATAATATCTTTTATATACACAGCCAATCTCGTATCTCTCATCAGAAAGAATTTCCGTCACAATATTCCGTATCAGGAAAAGCTGCATTCTCTCATTTAACTGCATCAGAGTGGAATAATCTGAATTCAGTTCGAGCATCCCGACCAGGAACGTATCGCTTTCCGTATAGTCAAGATGATTTTCCAGGATTTCCGTCTCCATCTCCTCTTTGCTCAGATCTGAAAGGCTGTTCAGCAGCATCATAAAGAAATTTTCTTTCCGATTTTCCTCATTATCTTTCCAGTAAGAAATATACTGCTGATCCCGTACCTGTTTCTGTCTGCTCTCCGCCTCCTTGATTGCACTTGCGATTAGTTTTTCAAGTTCCATATAATCAACCGGTTTTAAATAATAGCTAAAGCATTTTAATTCAATTGCCTTTTTTGCATAATTAAAATCAGAATAACAGGTGCAGAACATTGTAACAATATTTTTATCATAGCTGTTAATCCACTCTAACAGTTCCAGCCCGCTTTCCTCCGGCATCTCAATATCAGAAAGAACGATATCAATTTTAACCTTCCGAATGATTTCTTTTGCTTCCGGTGCTGATGTGATCATAAATACATTTTCAATTCCAAGTTTTCTGAAGTCAATTCCAGCCTTAATTCCTTCTAGTACATAACGGTTATCATCCACAAGCAAAATATTCATAATTAAGCCTCCTTCACCGGAATACGGATAAAGACACCTGCTCCTTTTCCTGTATTTTGAAAAGATATTTCAGCCTCATCTCCATACATCAGATCCAGTCTCTCAACCACATTGATGATTCCTATCTGATGTCTTTCATCCTTTCGCTGGAAAACACCATCATTCAATGCCTTTAACGTGTTCTCTTCAAATCCTTTTCCTGTATCTTCAACTTTTATCAGCAGTATTTCTTTTCCATCCCCGTCTGTCATTTTATGTACTGTAATGTCAATCTCGACTGATCTTATCGTCTTCGCATATTTCAGTGAATTCTCCACAAAAGTTTCGATCAGAAGTGGCGGAATCTGTATTGTTTCTGTCCCTGCTTCTATCTCTGTATGCAATGTGAACTTTTGCCCGTTCACTTCTTTCACGATCTCAAGATAATTTTGAATCAGCACAAGTTCTTCCTGCAATGGATAAGTGCTGTTGCTGCATGAGTATAAAGATCTGAGATAGGAAGACACACATAGGCAAAGATCTTCTATTTCATCCGTTCTATCTACCCTTGCCATACTGTGTATGACATTCAGACAGTTAATAAAAAAGTGCGGACGAATCCGTATCTGCTGAAAATCAAGCTGTACCTTCTGGCTCTTTATCTTTTCCTCATAAACAGTTTTTTCAAGCTCTGATATCTGTTCCACAAGTTGATTTAAGAGCACTCCTGCTTCTCCTAGTTCCTGTACTTTTTCCGGTTGTATCCTTGTTTCATCTTTTTTGAAGTCCTCTAACATTGTGGAAAACTTCTTAAGCGGAAGAAGAATTCCTTGCTGTGCATAGATAAGCATCAGAATCGCGATCGTTGCAAAAAGTACCTGTGTCAGAATCAGAAAGCTCCGCAGCCTGTTGGCATTCTCAAGGCTCCTGCTTGTGACTGCAATACCTACACTAAAGCTGCAGTTATCAAGTTGGAGCATTTCCTCCTGCAGAAAATTATTCTTATCCAAAACAGTTCCCTGCTCAACCCTGTCAGCTCCGCTGTACACACGTGACTCGACTAGTGCACCACTCTCATCATAGACAGCGTACCTATATTCTTTACTGGAACTATTTTGACTGATCAGCTGATAAAAATCATTTATTGTAATCATTGCTCCCAGATAAATTGTTTTCCGGTGATTAATCATCGAAATATATCTGCCATCCTCAATTCCAAACCCTTTATTTTCTACCAAACTCTCCGGTTCTTCTTCCAGCTTGTCAATAATATAGGATCGGAAAGTACGTTTTTGCTCATTTGTTCCATAAGAGTCCAGGAAAGTACCTGAAACAGAATCGTAACACCAAAAATAGTACTGATTTCCATATACATTGCTGAGGTTTAGCAGTCTGTTTCTTATATTATTTGCAATTTGTATCTGCTCGATGGAATTCTGATAATCAAGCCCGGCAGATGCCAGCAGCGGAAGTTTGATAAAATCCACTTCGTTGGAAATCAGATATGCGGCTTCTTTGTGAATGGTTGTAAATTTTTCTGAAAATCTCTCCTGATTGAGTTCCACGACACTTCTGTTTAACTCCTGCAGATCTCTGTACTGTCCACAGACAAAAAACTGGATTGTCGCCACCTCTATCAAATTAAATACGATAAAGATAACCATCACCATGGCAATCCTCTGCCGCAGTGATGGCTGATCAGATAAAAATTTGCGTCTCATAAGATTTCTTCCTTTGGATTCTGCTTTTTCCGTTTATTTTACCACACTTACCATATACCGGTAAAATAATTGTGTTCCACTGCAAATTCCTTATGAATCACCAAAAATCAAATTCCTCTTTTCCCGCCCTTTGGGAGGAATTTGTCTGTCCTCGGAAGCCAATCCATAAACTGCTCGATCATCATGTTCCAGAAGCGCCACTCATGCTTATATCCAGGAATAGATACCCATGTAACATCATGACCGTATTCCACCAGCTTATCTCTCGTCTTCACGCAATCCTCATACAGATGATCTTCCTCACCACAGGCAAGGAATATTTTCTTTGTGATTTTCTGTTCATGAAGCTTCTCTACCAATTTTTCCGGATCAAAGCGATCTTCTGTCTCTCTCTTTTTACCTGTTTTCAAATCTGGTGGAAGAAACATGCCACAGGAAAATACCCCAAGTGCCGCATAACGCTCTGGATGATTCAACCCATGAATAAAGGTTCCGCAGCCTCCCATAGATAACCCTGCAATATAAGTATCCTCCGGTTTTTTGGAAATTGGGAAATACCTTGTCACAAACTCCGGAAGCTCTTTCTCAATAAAATCATAGAAACGATCCATTCCCTCGTTAATATACATTTTATTTTCCCCTGAGATCATAACCACTGCGATATTACGTTCCTCTGCAAAAAACTCTACATTTGCATATCCACACCAGGTTGCATGATTATTTCCAAGTCCATGGTACAGATAAATAACTGGATATTTTCCTTCTTTATCATGCGTTAATGGATTCCCATCCCCCGGGTATATCTCCGGCATTGTTACAGATGGTACAACAACCGAAATATCAATTGCACGGTTTAATGTATACGAGATAAAATTACATGTAAATTTTGCCATTATTTTTCCTCCATTTTCCTTAGCCCTTTACGGCACCGATCGTGATTCCTTCCGCAAAATATTTTTCCAGGAACGGATACAATATAAGAATCGGAAGTACACCTACTACTGCGATTGCCATTCGAATAGATACCTGCGGCAGTTTCATTGCGAGTCCTGAGCTTGATGCAGAAGCATTAGACTGCAGTGCCTGCAAATCCTGAAGCATCTTATTTAACAGAAGCTGTACCGTATACAGTTTTTGCTTGTTTACATAATATAATCCATTTGTCCAGTCATTCCAGAATCCAAGTCCCGTGAAAAGTCCCATTGCCACAAGAATTGGCTTGGAAAGTGGAAGTGCAATCTGAAAAAATACTTTGATTTTTCCTGCCCCGTCAATCTCCGCTGCCTCATAAAGAGCAGTTGGTACGCTTGTCTGCATATAGCTGCGAATGATAATCACATTCATAACATTTAAGAGCATATTCGGAACAATCAATGCCCAAAATGTATTTTTTAATTGAAAAACTGTTGTCCACATAATATATTGTGGAACCAGTCCTCCATTGAACAACATGGTAAATATGACATAAAAGCTGATAATCTTTTTAAATGGAAGCTTCTCCAAACTCAATGCATATGCCAATGTTGTACATAAAAACATATTAATCGTCAGTCCCACTGCAGTTGTTATAATTGTCATTGCATATGCCCGGAAAACAGTTGCTCTGTTCTGCCAGATATAAAGATAAGCATCCAGACTGAAATCCCTTGGAATAATAAAATAACCACGTGAAATCAATGCCTGATCAGAAGAAAAGGACGATGAAAACATAATGATCAGTGGAACGATCATCATGATGGAAACCAACGCTAATATAATGTTAATGATTATCTGATAATGTATCTGCGATTTTGATTGAATCATTTCCTTCCTCCTAGAATAATGCATTTTCTTTGCTGATCTTATTAACAATCGCATTACTGGCAATTACTAAAATGAATCCTACAACCGACTGAATCACACCAGCTGCTGAAGATCTTCCAATACCGCCACTCGACATTAAAGCACGATATACATAGGTATCTACTGTGTCTGTTACGGAATACAGAGCCCCTGAATTCTGTGGGACCTGATAGAACAGACCGAAATCAGAATAGAAAATCTTTCCTACACTTAACAATGTCATTGTAATAAGAGATGGCTTTAATCCTGGCAATGTAATATTTCTGATACTCTGCCACCGTGAAGCACCATCTAACTCTGCTGCTTCAAACAGACTTTTATCAATTCCTGCAATTCCTGCAATATAAATTAAAGTTCCATATCCGACACCTTTCCATAAATTTACAAAAGTCAGAATAAACGGCCATGGTTTTGTATTGCTATACCACATGACTGGCTCTTTTCCAAGCGGCTCCAGAATACCCTTATTAATCATCCCTGTTTCTCCGGAAAGAAATGCAAATACAATATAACTTACAATGACCATGGAGAGTAAAAACGGCAGAAGAATCGCGCTCTGATAGATTTTCTTTAAAGAGGAACTGGCAACATCTGTAATTAAAATTGCAAGTGCAACTCCAACCACCATGTTTAAGATAATAAAGACAATATTATAGCAGATCGTATTTCGTATAATCACTGCGGCATCGCCCTTTAACAAATACTCAAAATTTTTAAATCCGATCCAATCGCTTCCCCAGATTCCTTTTTTTGCTGAAAACTGCTTAAATGCGACAATAATTCCCCCCATCGGGATGTAGTTATTAATAAAAATATAAATCAAGCTTGGAAGAATCAAAAGATATACCGGAAGATACCGAATAATCTCTTTCTTTTTTACTTTATTTTTCATAAGTCCATCCTTCTAGTAAATGTGGAGAGATGCTTCCTCTCTCCACATTTTATTCAAATTGATTACTTTTCTGCAAGCCATGCATCCAGCTGCTCCTGTACACATGCAATTACATCATCAATTCCTGCATCTTTTAATGCCTGATTAAATTCTGCAATACCTTCATCCGGATCTACAGATCCACTTGTAACCATTGCAAGATACTGGGTACGGACTGCATTACACTGATCATATTCTGTCTGAACAGATGATAAATCTGCTGTAAACCCAAAAGCTTTCGATTTTACAGCTGCCTGTGTCTCTTCCTCGTACAGATCCCATACATTGCTAGGTGTTCCCGCCCATACATGAGAATTGAACTGATTTGGAAGGATCCAACCAACATTCTGATGATATCCACATGTATCTGCTGTCACACCTTCCGGATAATTGATGGTTCCATCATCCTGTAACTCCCAGTCAGTACCTTCCTGCCCCCAGTTAAGAAGATCCTCGGCTTCTTCGCTCTGCCATAACCATTTCAGAAGCATAAATGCTTTTTCAGGATCTTCCGAACCAGAACCAACTGCATAGGAAATTGCGTTGTAAGAGCCTGTTCCAACCATGTAATCATTCATCTCAAGAATCGTAAGTTCATATCCTGTCTGATCTTCTTTTTCCTGCTTTGTATTAGGTTTTGCATTTACCATATAAGAGAATGTATTTCCACCACTCATTGCAAGCTCACCGGAATCTGTTGTTGTTGCCATATCTTTGGAAATATATCCATCTAAATACCATTCTCTTGCAAGTCTTGTAAGACGGTCAAAACGCTCTGATTCTGTCCAACTTGTTACTGTTGTTGTCTGTCCGTAATCCATAAGTCCTGCAAGGAATCCTGCAAGTCCGTCAAAGCTGCAGTCCTGCCCCGCCGGTGTTGCTGTTCCAGAACCACCTAAGCAGATCATATCCGGATGAAGTTCTTTTACCTTTGCATATACCGCTGTCATATCCTCATAATCTTTGATAGTAGAAGGATCAATTCCTGTCTCATCCAGAATATCTTTTCTGCATACAAATGCATTTACCATTGCTCTTTCCTTCTGTACTGGAATACCATATGTAAAATCGCCGATCTTGCAGCAATTCAATGCTTCATCTCCAAGCTGTTCTTTAAAGTACTGTCCCTCTTCATTCTCAAGATACGGAGTCAGATCTTCAATATAATCAGAAGCAATATAAGTTGCAGCACTTGATGCCCACATCGGCATTAAGTCAATCTGCTCATTTCCTGCTAACATCATCGGAACCTGTGAAATCCATGTACCAAGAGTCATCGGCATTAATTCTACTTCCATATTCAATTCTTTCTTAGTCAGCTCATTAAATGCCTCTGAGATACGATCCTGATCCGGTGCGTCGGTCCCAACAACATACACCAGAACTGCCTTATAGCCTTCTCCATCATAGAAGTATCCGGAATTCTCTTTACCTGAAGCCTCTGCACTTCCCCCTTCTGTCTTCTCTGTTCCTTCCCCCATTGAAGCAGATGATGCATTGTTCTTCTCCCCACCACATGCTGTAAGAGATGCCACCATTGCCATACAAAGCAGTACCGATAACAGTCTTCTTTTCATTTGTTTCTCCTCCTTTTTGTATTTCCTTCTGGAAATATCTTATGGTTTTATTCTGCCATATTATCCCCCTGATTACTTTCACTTTTAAAAGAAAAACTTTTTGTTTTCATTTTTTTCTCTGATTAAGCAGCCAGGACATGATTCCATGTTCATTATGATAAGTTAAAACCCAGCTTGCATGATTTGCTCCAAAGCGCTGCTCATATGTCATTTGCGGTACAATTCCAATGTCATACTTTGCCAGTTCTTCCGGCGAATAAATTGTAAGATGAGCCTCTTTATTTCCTGCATCTTTCATCTCGAGCACAGCATCAGTAATATATTTATGTCGGTATACCGTGTGATCCACATAGGCAGTAGATACCCATACTGGAGCTTTTAACGTACGAAGAATATCAAACGTCTCCGGTGTCATCGTCGGGCACACCGGTGCACAGGCTGCAAAAAGTCCTCCGCCTACCGACATGGCGCGAATTGTGCCTCCTCCTCCCATGGAAAGTCCCGTCACATAAACACGGTTTTCATCCACTTTGCCTTCCCTGATCATTTTTCTTATAATGTCACACACTTTTGCAAGATATCTGCGACTCCACCCGTTCTCCGGATCTCCTCCTGACGTTTCAAATGTCACTGTCGTAATCTGTGCAGCCATTTTTTTCGGATCAAACGCTTTTTCAATTGCCTGCGGTGCCATCACATAAACATCCGGGTATTCCTGCGCAAAATGAATTGGTCCGTAATCTGCCAGAATCTGTTTTTTATTATCTCTGCTATCTGCTGTTCCTCCATTTCCACCGCCGTGTAAAAACAGGATCAACGGCCTCTTTTCTTCTGTTGCAGGACTATACAGACGATAGAGCACATCATCCTCTTTGTATGCCTCAAAAGCCGAAAAACCTTCTGTCGTCTCTTCATCAAAATCTGCTTTCTGATATTTTCTCTTAGTTATACATAAGGAGTAATCTCCTCTGTTTGAAAATGGCTCCACCTGTATCTTTAAAATTCCATCTGCAAGTTCAACCTTTTTCACATCCCCCGGTGCAAGCTTCCTTGTTTCTTTCAGATAACGGTTTAATGCTTCCTTACGAAAATCTCCTTCTACAAAAATTTCTTCCAGGCGCGGACACTCTGCTTCCTTCCATTCAAGTTCAAATGCCTCTACACACTGTCCCGGTGCCTCCATTTTACATCTGATTACGCTCATCTTTTTCTTCTCCTCTTTTTTAATACAGCCAGGCTCTTCCCGCATCGTCTTCTTCCACATCCTCTTCTTTCGGAAGCTGATGTGGAATAGCCGGTGCAGGCATAAATGTTTCTGCCTTCTCCAAAAGTTCTTTATCAAAAAAGTTTTCTTTCAATTCTGTTTCTGCATCAAATAACATAACTGGTGCATTTTCTCCTGTCACTTCTCTCCATACAGGGATCTCGCTGTGATTTGGATCTCCTGTTTTTGCGAAATTCACAAAGGCGCCGCACATCTGCCTTTCAAGTTTTTCCATCACACCATCTACATGACAGATTGGCAGCCTTTCCGCATTGTGAAAATAAAACGCAATATCTGAGCAATGCCATGCCGGTGTACCTCCATTGAAATCGAATTCCAGTCCAAACAGATAATTATAAGTCGGAGCACTTGATACTTTCGCTTTTTCCATTGCATAATTCACTGTTGCTCCGCGGGTTGCCGTATCGAGGCAGCATGCATACACCTCATTTTTGCCTGGATAAGCTTTGCGGTAAAGCTCTAACATCTCTGTCCCGGCTTTTTCTCCATAAAACTGCTTTACAAAGTTTTCTCGCTCTTCCTCTGTCATTGCCTTTTTATCTCTCTGAAGATCCAGTCTTCCAAATTCACTGATAACGGTTCCCACAATAGTTGGTACTGACTTCACATACTCTCCAAAGCCAGCATCATCCATAATCGGATCTCCCAGATACCAGTCGTTTTTCATCGGAGTCCAGTTCACACGATATCCTTCTTTTTCAAATTTTCTCTGTGCACGGTTCACTGCCCATATAAACTGTGGAACCGGCACTTTCTCCAGACGTTCCACCTCTATTTCCGGAATCTGAAGCTGTTTTAATATTTCCTGCACAAGTGAGTGCTGATCAATAAATTTTCCACGGAGCAGTACCTCTGACATGATTCCACTCATAATGATTGCTTTGTGATACAATCCATCTGCCTCTTTGATCTGTCCCATGGAAGTTGTCTTTGACCCTCCCCCGGACTGTCCGAAAATCGTTACATTTTCTGGATCTCCGCCAAAGTTTTCAATATTCTCATGTACCCATTTGAGTGCTGCAACTAAATCTGCTAAACCAGCATTAACAGAATTGTGGTATTTTTCATCATCAAAGGAAGAAAGATCCAAATAACCAAAAGCATTCAGCCTGTGGTTCACTGAAACTAATATCACATCTTCATATCTTGCCAGATTATCCCCTTCATATGCTATCTGTTCTATGGAAGATCCCGCTGTATAACCGCCTCCATGGAACCATACCATAACCGGTTTTTTTGCTCCTTTCTCAATGGTTGGTGTCCAGATATTCAGATACTGGCAATGCTCTGAAGACAACCAGAATCGATGTGGACAGATTACCTCACCTGACGGCATCGGTTCACTTAAGACCGGGCAAATGAATCCATAGCTTCCGGCATCTTTTATCCCTTCCCATGCATCTACTTCCTCCGGCATATGGAATCTTTTTGCTTTCGCATATCGGATTCCCAGAAAATGGTATACTTTATCATACAGATATCCTCTTAATTTTCCCTTTTTTGTCTCAACAACTGGACCATCCACTCCACAGTAAAAACGTTTCCCCATTTTTTATTTCCCCCTTTTTTCTATACTTCTTTTATTTTCTGTTCTTTTCTGTATTGCAATCCGAGCAGCAACAGTCCTACAACAAGAATTACTACTCCTGCTCCTGCAAACATTGTCTCATAATTAAATGCAGAAACAACAAAGCTTCCTAAAATCGGTGCAACTGCATTTCCAAGATTCTGTCCGATCTGAATCGTACTCGATGCTACACCTGCACGCTCTGCCGGAAGTTTTTTTACAACATAAGCCTGGAGAGACGGTGTCCCGGCTCCCTGACCGAAAGCCTTACAGAGACTTCCAAGCAGCATCACAACGAGTGTAGCTCCAAATCCGATGCACAGCATTCCTGCTGCCGCAAAGATAACTGATGGTATCATCAAAAAATATACGCCTTTTTTATCTAACAGCTTTCCTGTCATTGGACGGAGTATCACCATCGCAACCGAATACACAGTAAAAAATACAGAGATTCCTCCAATTGCTCTTTCGCTGGCGATCGTACGGATATAAGTCGTGATCAGTCCATTTGCAGAACTGAATAACATTGCCATCAACATAAAATTCAAATACTTCATTTCAAACAAACTGGAAATGTTAATTTTTTTAGCTGTTTTATTTGAAGCAGACACTGCCATCTTTACCTGTTTTGGCTCGCGTAAAAGAAGCAGCAGCGGTATACAGGAAAATCCAATGCAGCCTGCAACAAAAAAAGCCATTCCGTTTCCAAAGCTGTCCGCAATCCCAAGTCCAACAGCTGGACCTACCGCCTGCGCCAGAATATTGGCAAGAGCTGCATATCCGAGTCCTTCCCCCATACGCGCTCTTGGAATAAAGATTGTGGAAAATGCCATATTCGTAACACTTAATAAAGAAAAGAAAATTCCAGTTCCAACACGACAGAACATCAATATAGCAATATTGGATGCCAGCATATGTGCCATTAAGAATATTCCATATCCAGCGCTGCAGATGAAAAGGATCTTTTTTCTGTCAAATCGATCTGAAATATATCCCGCAAAAGGACAGATTACCAGTGATACAAATGACATCAGACTTGCCGCTGTCGACGCAAGCGTCAATCCTGCTCCGATTTCTTTTGCATATTCAAGAACAAGCGGAAGCGTCATCATTCCAACTACACCACATAAAAAATTAAGAATCATCACTAAAACAAATGATTTTGTCCATATCGTATCTCTTTTCACATTTCTTTTCCTCCATAGCATTTTATTGTCTATGGAAATTGTAGCAAATTTTAACTCTTCTTTATTTCACATTCCATTGAATAATTTTTAGAAAACCATAATACTTTGTTTTCACATTATTTTATATTTTTTATAAAATTGAGCAGAATATATTGTTATATCTATTGGATATTTTATATTTTTATGTTATAATTTGGAAAGTATAATTCGACAGAAAGTCAGGATGCATAGTTCCGATAATCATATGCCCTCTAGTCTTACAAAGGAGGGATGCCCTATGATCAGTTTAAATGATGTACTCACACTTTTACTCGTGATATTCGCGGCACTATCTTACATAGATAACCATATGAACAAAAAGAAATAGCATCCCCAACGCCAAATGTGAATGCTATTTCAGCTTAAAAATTCGCAGAGGGCAAATCGGATTCTGCATCCGATTCACTTTCTGATCTGATTATACTATGGGATGCCTGAGAAATCAAGCATCCCATTTTATTGTTTGTAACAATTTATAGTTTCAGTACATTTCTGTAAATAACATATCTTAACGTTATCACCATTATTCCAATCCCAGTAATTCCGCAATCCTTCCGCACTGTCCGTCCTGTGCAAAGAGATTCACGCCGTCCAGATCTGTGCTGCGATTTGCAAATGCCGGAAAGAGAAATCCTGCTTCCGGGATTCCAGCTTCATACTCTCCGACAGTCGGACAAATTGCCACGACAAGGAACCGGTAAACTTCCTCGGATTCCCACTGGTTTTCTTTGTCAGATCCCTTTGTCGGGACATCATAGTTTCCACAGAAAACCTCAATTGTGTATGGTTTATCCACACTATAACGCTCTCCAATATACTCATAAAGGGAATAAAGCAATGCATCATTCTTCAGCTCACAGTCCCGCAGTGCCATAAGAAGATGCCAGATGCTGCCTGGCTTTCTCTGTCTGCTGTCGATCCGGTATCCCCTTAGCTGCTCGTTCGTCTTTGAAAACGGGATGGTCTTCGCAATTGCAAGCTGCTTCTCCTTCTCTGCCGGGGACAGCTTCAGGAAATGCGTGTTGAAGGATCCGTCAATGAATCCCTCCTCATCCATGTATGCCCCTGCGATGCGGTTGAAACAGTTTCTCGCCGGTGTCATTCTCCTGGTCAGTTCTAACATGTCTTCTCTGTCGATGTGCATAACTCTTCTTTCCTTTATAACAATTTCTTTCTCTCTTCTAACTATTCCGCAGAAACGTATTCGTGATCCGGGATATTTCTTTTATTTCTGCTACAGTACATTGCTGTCTGGCAATTTTTTATATCATCATAAATTATTCTAAAATCATCTTCCACGCAGCAAACAGCCGCTCCATCTGAAACGCCGCATTTGCCGGACTTGTAGACGGCAGTTTGATAATCTCGCGCCCTGTCACCGGATATGTGTATTTCCGATACAGGTCATATGCCTTCGCTCCGTTCGCATAGATCCGTTCCACCGGCGCATGGTCTAAGATCACAGACAGGTCTGCCGGAACCACATTCCGGATGGAACTGTCGCTCGAACCGTGAATATCGCACTCTGCTATCACATCCCAGACTGCGATATGATGCCGCAGAAGCATTGCCTTCTTCTGCATAATTGTTTCCGGGACAGATTCCTCACACAGAGCTGCAATCACTTTCCAAAAGCGGTTCTGTGGATGCCCATAATAAAAATTCTGCTCCCTGGATTTCACGGATGGAAGCGTTCCAAGGATCAGGATCCGGGATGTTTCATCAAAAACCGGGGCGAACACATGCTTTACATGGGTAAGCTCCGGCTCCTCCACAGCTTTACGGTTCATCCGGAATAATGAAGCAGGCTATCACGTAAGCTAAAATCCCGCTTCCACCCGCGAGACAGAATGCCGCCCAGATTAATCTGATGATTGTCGGATCGATTCCAAAATATTCTCCGATTCCCCCACAGACACCTGCGATTGTTTTATTGGTTTTTGATTTATAAAGACGTTTCTCCATCATCTTCATTTCTCCTTTCCTTCTGACTTTCCTTAGACAATTGCAAAATTCCACTTTAACACAGTGAAAATTATGCGCAATCCCATATACGTTTTCTGGAAGTTTCGCAATTACCCATAATCTCACCGTCAAAAGTATAACACAGGTTGCTCTTTCTGTGGTCTTCTTTTCCCATATCTTTTAGTTTTTATAAACATTATTTTTCCGGTAAATATCCTGCATAAAATGATCTGCCAGGTCTTCCCACAGGTCAAAATTCGGATCTCCTTTTCCGTCAATAATCTTCCAGCCTGCATAACCATGTGGATGTCTGGAAAAAGTATGAACCTCTACCGTCACCCCTCTTGCCATCAGATCTGCATATACTGCATTCATATTGGCAACTGCCACATGATCTTCCATTCCAATTGCATAAAAAGTTGGCGGATATACTACTCTGGAGTAATCAAAACCTGTTCCAAGATGCCTTGGACCATACACACACAACTGCACATCCGGTCCACCGGCATATGCATCAAGTCCATCCGGCTTATAATTTGGGAAATATTCCTTCACGGTCTGATCTCCTGAACAATACTGAATACACTGTTCTGTTGCAATTCCTCCATTTGAAAAGCCTGCCAATGCAATCTTGCCTGGCTCTATCCGATACTGATCTGCATGTGCTCTTACATAACGTACGGCGCGTGCTGCATCCACACCTGCTTCTTTCCCGCTCCATGGTCCGTGATTTGGACGCGCATTTACAATAAAACCCTGATATCCCTTTTCATTAAAGTCTTTACATATCTGATAACATTCACTGACCGTATTCATGCCGTGTTCGCCACCCGCAATTGTTAAGACTGCTCCTTTGGGATTCACTGTTTCAGGGAGCAGAACCTCTAACAAAAATGGCTCAAAATCCGGATCATGCGCGTATCTGTGATCAAAATTCTCTGTATATTCTGTGCAAGTAGGCATATTTCCCTTATCCCACAATAAAATAGGTGCTTTCACTTCATAAGAAAGTTCTAAGGCATCTCTGAGACTGATATATTTCTTTTCCAGTTCATGCTTTTTTCCTGCGTCCTGGCAACTTCTTACTGCAAATGCCAGCCGTACCATCTCAGCAAGTATGTCAGCCGGATAATCTACCGGATTTTCAAAAATTGGAATTGTCTTTGCCTCTTCCCCATAAAAGTCTAACTCTTCTTCCATAACAGGAAGCAGCAATGCCTCTGCAATTATCCTTCCACCCTTCTGATTCGGATGTACTCCATCTCCAAGACTCAGTCCCTCCTTCATCCGGTCAATCTGTTCTTCGTTTCTGACTATTTTATCCAGATCTATCAATCCATCTGCCGATGTCTGTTTCCTGATTCTCCCGTTAAAATCTTGTCGGATTTCTTCTGCCTGATTTTTCCAGCATTCCTTTTCACATCCAAAAGGCATTACTGTACTTATGAGTACTTTACTTCCCTTTTCATGGGCTATAGCGATCATGCTCTCGAGTCCATTCCATAATTCCTTTCCGGTCGGTTTCTTTTCTTCGCTAAAAGCAAAACTGTGTGTACAGTCATTTACTCCCTCCATACAAAAGAGCAGATCCGGCACAATATCTTCATAAATATCCTGCTCAAACCGCTTCACTCCAGCCTTCCCAAAAAGTTTTCCATTTCCAGGTGCATCTTCTACATATGGAGCATCTGCGATCAGACGGTTTCCTCCGATTCCAACATTTAATACTGTAATTTTTCCAGGCATTCTTCTGTAAAGCATTTTCGTCAGTGGAGCACTATAATAGGACATATGAGTGATAGAATCTCCAAATAATGCTACTGTCTTCACATCCTCATCAGAGTACACATCAACTGCACAAAAACCAGCAATCGCCTGGCATGTATAAATATCTTTTGCCAGAAGCGGATATGCTGTCTGATAAGATACTTCTTCCCCATTTTCTGTATTCCCCCGGGTCAGGAAACTTTTCCAGCTATCCGGCGACCATGTCACACATATTGTTTTTACTACATTCCTTTCTTTGAAGTAACTGAACAGTTCAAAATGGTCCATCCAGGTTACTTTCATATTTATCTCATCACTATAACATTCTTCTCCAGGCTGTAAAACAATTTGTTTATTCCCTTTTCTGGTAACGTAAGCTTTCTCGGAAAGTACTCCTGTTATATTATTTTTTGTAGCAATCTCCACGCACTCCATGCATAACGCCTGATCATTTTCACGGTTTGAAAATTTAATTCTTACTTTATTACCAGCAAGATTATTTTCAAGCACTGCATGCTGTGTCACATTTTCTAAAACTCCAGCCTCCGTTCCATATGTAATCGGAACATATCCCCATGATCTTTTCCATGTCTCCATCCTGATATTCCCCTTTTCTTTTTCTTATGCTGCCACAATTTTTTTGATCCATTTTCCACTTTTTAGCCTAAACACACACCATACTGCCTTTGCAATCTGATCTGCTTTCAGGAATATATAAATCCAGAATGCCGGCAGATGAAATACGAATCCTGCCAACAGCCCAAGTGGAAGCGATAGTATCCACAGGAAAATGTTATCTGTGATCATTAACATTTTTGTATCGCCACCGCCACGCAATGTTCCTTTTGTCATAATGCTGTTAATTGCCTGGAAAAGTACTATAATACTAATTGCATCCATTAGTTGCTGCGCAAGCGCCGCCGTTTCTTCCGAAACATGATAAGACTCTATCATAGGTGCACTTATCACAAAAATAATAAATGAAGTCAACATTCCAAATGCGATTCCCATTCCAAGTAATGCATATCCCTGCTTCTTTGCCTTGTCGATTCTGCCCTCTCCTAACGCATGTCCTGTCACAATTGCAGCTGCCTGCGCTGTTCCTGCTGTCAGAACAGAGCTCAACTGTTGCGTCATAGTTGTCACTGCATTGGCCGCTACAAAGCTCTGCCCCAGCCTTCCAATCACCATTGCTACAGCATTATTTCCAACCATTAAAATCAAATCACTGATTACTACAGGCAGACTGATCTTCATATATTCTTTCCAGAGACTTCCTGTCTTCATAAATATATGCTTTATCCTAAAACCAATTTCTTTATCCACAAACAACAGATATCCACATATAATGGAAAACTCAAACAATCTTGCAATCAACGTGCCTAGTGCCGCACCTGCAATTTCCATGCGCGGTGCGCCCAATTTTCCAAATATAAATATGTAGTTTGCACCTACATTTATAAAAAAAGCTCCTATAGATGTATACAATGGCATTTTTGTTTTTCCTACAGATCTGAGTATCAGAGTCGATGTCAGTGACAAGCCGAGCAGAAAATACGTAACCACAGACCATTTCAAATAGATTTTTCCCTGCTCGATAATCGCCGTGTCTAATGAATAAATCCGGATAATCCTTCCCGGTATACATAACGTTATCAGACAAAATATTATTGCGATCCCCAGACAAATCCTTAACATGATTGCTAATGTCTTATGAATTGCTTTCATTTCTTTCATTCCATGATATCGGGATACAAGAACAGATGCTCCCATTCCAATCCCCATACAACATCCCTGATAAATCATGATAAACTGGTTTGCAAGCGATACCGCTGATAACTGTGTTTCTCCAAGCGAACTGATCATCAGCGTATCCATCATATTGACCCCTGTTGTTATAAGGCTCTGCAATGCAATTGGAATTGCGATGCCTAGTACCATTTTATAAAATGCTTTGTCTCTTATATACAATTTTCCTAACAAATTTTTTATTGCTGTCATGCCTGATAGATACTCTCTTTCGTTTCTATTTTCCCTGCATCATTCATTACAAACTGCCGCTCTAAAATACGTTCATTCTGATCCATTTTTGTTTTCTTCATTATCTTTCTGTTAGTCTTCAGCTTCTGCTAAGATTTCAATCTCTTTCTGCATTCCAAATTCCATTGTACTGTTTGTGATCTTTAATTTTTTCTCTTCAAAAGTAAACAACAATGTTTCTTCCTTACATGTCTCAATATATCTGGCCTTGACCTCCAGTGTATTTTCTGAAATCCATGCACCGCTCAGCAACACCTGACTGATTAGTCTGCCTGGAAGCGTGTTATGTCTTCTTGAACCATCTGTTGCAATAACAAGTCGTTCTTTCTCCTCACTGTTCTCCCAATCCATAACAATCTCATCGCTCGTAAAATGAAAACAGAACACATCAATTGGCTGTGGCATCTCACATCCTGACATATGCTGTGCAACTCCGACATCTTCCATATAGAAATCTCCATCAATCACTTTCCATTGCCTTCCTTCGATATTTGCTGCAATCGGACTATATGGCGCATATTTCGGATTTGGGAGAGCCAGTCTTCCCATTCTATTCTTCAAACATTCTGACTTTTCGGTATTTTCCGCTTTTGCAGGATGTTTCTCTATCCGCTCTAAAAATTCCCACATAACATCCAATGTTGTCTGTGCCCAATGTGCACCGGAAGCATTTTCTGTAATTGCAATGATCATATCTTTATCCGGAACCACAATTGTGAACTGTCCCATTGCCCCATCAGCACGATACACTCCATTTGGTCTGCACATCCAAATCTGATATCCATACCCAACAAAGTTATCTTTTGCCAGTGGGTTATTTTTTGCTTCTGTCGCAGACTTATTCTGTAAAGTGGTGGCTCGTTTTACATACTCATCATCTAAGATGCGTTCTCCTTCCCAGACTCCGCCGTCCGCATATAGCTTCATTAATCTAAGGTTATCCTCAGTTGTAGCGAACAGCCCACCACCACCAACTTCACAGCCATCCGGCATTTTCATCCATCTATGGTTATCTGAAAAAATACCGATTTTATCATATAATCTTGGTTTCAGATATTCATGCATGCTCATTCCTGTCTTCTTCACAATAATTGCCGACAGGATAGAGGATCCCACGCTATTATACATATAAGTTGTTCCAGGTGTATGATTTACCGGTGTATGCAAAAAATCTCTGATCCAATGTTCTGTTGCCATTGGCATCTCGTCCATACCACAGCCCATACACAGTACATCATGTACAGTGAGCTTTTTCAGATTTTCTGATGGCTGTTCCGGTGCATGCTCTGGGAAAATATCAATGATTCTCTCATCAAGTTTTACGATTCCTTCTGTATAAGCAATTCCAATTGCAGTTGCCGCATATGTCTTAGAATGTGATTGTAATCCGTGACGGATTCCCGGTGCATAAGGATTCCACCATCCTTCTGCGCAAATTTTTCCATGGCGCATGATCATAAGTCCATGCGGTTCTGTAAAACCGCTCTCCAGCCGGTCTAACATCCATTCAATGTCTCCTGAATCAATTCCGACACTTTCCGGTGTTACACGCATAAATTCTTTTCTGTTTAACATGTTGTTCTCCTCCTTTTTCTTCTATAATTTACTATAACAAAGTTCTTTTTAAATTTATTTTAATAATGTGTCTTTATTTTTCAAAAAACAGCCTGCTTTGCTCTATGCAAATACAGACTGTTTTTAAAATTTACCCTTTTATCGCTCATATTTTTCTGGATTTCGTTCTTCGCAATCAGGATTCTCACCAAAGCCGGATTTTTTCATATCTGCTTATTTCATTTTCAATAGGCTTGTCACTCGATGTGCACATCCCAGTTTTACTGCCCGGTCTGCTTTTCCATTGAATATTCAATCCCGATCTCTTTGTACTCTAACAGTCTTGCCTTCCCCATTGGAAGTTCTGTCTCTACGCCGACCATCGTTCCATCCAGAATACCATCTACGGCGGTCAGGAAATCATGGATCACCTGTTTTTCAACCGGCCTGCTGTGATGTCCCGGCCATGTGATATCATAATATGATTCCAGATCAATCAGTCTCTGCAATGATTTCCGGTATTCCATCATAGTTGCAGCATATTCCATCTGCAGCAGCACATGCGCCTTACAACAGGTATCTCCGGTAAACATCCATCTGTTTTTCTCATCCAGAAAGCAGACTGATCCAACAGAATGTCCCGGTGTCTTCACAACTTTTATAGACCGGTCTCCTAGTTCGAACTCCATCTCATCTGTGAAATAACTGCATGTTCCTTTTACCGGAAACAGCTCATCTTTGGTAAAAATCTGTCGCACCTTTTCTTTACTGTGCTCCGCATATAATTCTCTATCCTCTTTTGCAAGCCATACTTCTTCGAAAGCCCCGGTACCACCAATGTGATCCACATGTCCATGGGAGAGTGCCACAGTGACCGGCAGGGTGGTAAGATTTTCACATATCTTTCTTAAGGGTATGGTTCCAAAACCAGTATCTATTAGTAATGCTTTTTCTGTTCCAGTGAGAAGGTACATATACGCACTTGCTTTTTCATCACATTCTTCTATCAACCATGTCTGATCATTCAATTTTTCAATCCGATATTTCATATCTTTCCACCTGACCTGTATTTTATATTTTACTTGCTTTTTCTCCGGGCAGATCCGTGCCAGAAGCACTATTCCCTTATCACAACTGTGATATTCATCCCGGGATCACCAGCTTATCTTTTGTTCCTTCTTCTATTCCTGCAAGGAATGAAAATGCAGGATCCATCATCTGTTCCCAGTAATAAAGCTCATGATCCCCATGACCGCCACGATATATGTGTGGAATATTTGCTTTCCGCAATGCAGTCTCTAATTTTTCTACTGCACTGTATACTCCCCGGTCTTCTTTTCCACAACACAGGAACAGCTCCGGTCTGTTATCCACATCTTTTCTCGTCCACTGTGTGCACATATCGCATTCACTGCCATAATACGCTTCTTTGCTTCCGAAGATTCCCTCGAACTGCTTTCTCGAAAATCCTGGTGCATCTGCTTCGGCAAGCAGCATATAAGCGTCCGATGCCGGGGAAAATGCCACTACTTTTGAAAAAGTGTCACGATATTTAAAGCCATTATATAATGCTCCATATCCACCCATGGAAATTCCACCGATAAAAGTGTCTTCCCTTTTTGTGGACAGCGGCAGCATCTTTCTGGTTACTTCCACCAGCTCTTTTCCAACATAAGTGCTGTAAAATGTCATACGGTCCGGCAGATCCTGATAAAACAGATTTTCTCCATCCGGCAGGACGATCGCAATTCCTTTTAACTCGGATTGTCCTCTAAGTCCAAGATATGTAATCAATTCTGTCGCCGTTGCGCTGTAACCCGGTAATAAATACAATGTTTTATAAGGTGGCTCCCACTTACCTGCCATGCCATCTGACGGAAGGATCACTTTCACATTCACACCACGCATCAGTGCCTCTGATTTATAATCAATTTGTAAAAAAGCCATTTTTCATTTCTCCATTCTATATTTTCTATTTTTTGCTATATCTATCCAGTTTTTTTCTGCCTCATTGCAGATAGTAAACCATGTCCGAATCATCGAAAAATAAGCTGTGCAAAATCCCGGATGCACATGCGCCATACATTCCAGTCGTGTGCTCCCGGATACACTTTACGGATCTGATGAATTCCTTTTTCGGAAAGAATCGCATCATCCTGTTCAAAATGTTCCCAGAATGGATCCACATCTCCCATCGCACGGAAGTAAACATCAAACGTCTGGCGGAATGTTTCTGCATCGTCTAATAGTTTCATATGCTCATTTTCACTTGGGCCACGTTCTACCATATCAAGTGGACTCCCCTGGATCATATCAGAAACAAATCCGCTGAAAATGCCAAGCGAACTAAAATACTCCGGATGATCAAATCCTGTAATACTTGTCTGCAGGGATCCCATGGATAATCCTGCCATTGCACGCATCTCTTTTTTCTTTCCCACACGAAATTTTTTCTCGATATACGGCATGATATCTGTCAGAAGCTGCTTCTCCAAAAGTTTAAAATCCACAATTCTTCGTCCGTCTGCTGTTGTTGTCTGTACCATTCCGTTGCTCATGACGATCACCATTGGAACTGCTTTTTTTTCTGCGATCAGATTGTCCAGGATAAAATTAACTTTTCCGGATGCTGTCCATCCGATCTCATTTTCCCCGTGTCCATGCTGAAGGTAGAGAACCGGAAATTCTTTTGTCGTTTCTTCCTCATAACAATAAGGCGTATATACCACACAGCTTTCCCACTCGCCTGTCACTTCCGAATAGAAGTATTCCCTGCGTACACTTCCATGTGGGACATCTTTGATCTGGTAGAAATCTTCCTCTTCCTTCTCAAGTGCCACATAATTGTAAGGACGGCTATACCCGTAAGTGATCGGCAATAATGGGCTTATCACTTCCACATCATCGATTTTCAGCTGCACATACTGGATTCCGGTGCGGATTGTGTACTCCATTCTCCAGATACCATCTTCATTTCTGGTACATGGAAATTCTTCCTCATTCATTGTAAATGTAACCTTTTTTGCCTTTGGTGCACTGACCTGAAGGAAATAACGTTCTCCTTCCTTTACCAGCGCCGGAACCTGTCCCTCCCATGGAAGTACACGGTCAAATCCTAATTTCTGTTCATTTATATTATAATTCATATCTTTTTGCCTCTTTAGAAGTCTTTTTATAGTCTAACAGGCCTGCAAAGGAACCGGCAGACCTGTTAAATGACAGTATTTTATTTTAGGTAAAAGTATCGCAATTTTTATAAGGTTCTTGTCTGTCCGTCCGGTGTGATCTCCGTGATCATATAAACACATGTCTTTAAATCAGCCGTAAGCTTTGCCTGATATCCGGCATTCTCCCATACAAACTCCATTTTGCTTCCCTCTGAATTTACAGTAATCCTGCTTTCTTTGGAAAATGCAGGGCATGTGCTCCGGAAACGAAGCATCTCTAACTGTTTTTCTACTACCGGCTGCTTTAATGCCTCTTCCATCTGCTCTGTGGTAAGATTCGTACGGTTGATCTCTTTATGTCCGCCTGCGCCGGCACGTTTGACTGCCTCGTGATCATTCTTTCCGGCAAAGAGATCGAGATACCAGATCTGTGGTTTTCCAGGCATGAAAAGCTGTAAGGCTCTCGCAAGAAGCATCTTTGTATCCTCTTCTCCGAGTGCACTGTAGTAAGTTGCATTTACCTGATAGTACATGTTCTTCTGTCCATGAAGATCTTTGACATATCCGCCCCTTCCAACAATGGTATCGATCAGGTTCTGGATACGTTCCTCGGATAATAATCCTTTCAGGTCAAGAAGCGGGATACCGTCATGGCATCCTAACATATTGACGGTATGGATGTCTTTTTCGATCAGCTCCTTTGCCCAGTCAGAAAGATGTTTTCCATCCCCGCTCTCCAAAGCATCGATGATCAGTCCCGGCAGGAAGAAATCATACGTCATATAGCCCTTCTGTGCGATCTGCTCGTAATTCTTCTCGCCATAGCTTGCATGGATCTCCGGAAGAAGTGTCAAATTATATTTATCTGCCAGCTCCCGTACTTTTTCAAGTAAATCCCATGTTCCCGGTTCGTTTAAGAAATTCTTCTCTCCCGGCTCCTTCGGTGCGTAGGCAAATGCATCCAGTCGCACGATCTTGGCTCCATATCCGGCAAGTGTCTTTAAGGTGTTGTCGTAAAACTCCCATACAAGCGGAGATTTGATATTTAAATCCATCTGACCCAGATAACGTCTGCCGGCTTCCATGTAATCAACGACTTTTTTCTTCTCTTCATCCGACATAAAGCGGGTTACTTCTGCATTTTCGTCTGCAGTAAGTATCTCTGCCGGTTTCTTTCCTTCTTTGGTCTGTGTATTTAACACTTCTGCAAGCATCACTGATTCTGTATACTGCAGTCCTGCTGCCTGCATCAGATCCTGTGCATCAACTGTGCGATAGGTAACTTCCTGATAGAACGTATTCCAATATGGGACATCCCTTCCATCCGGAAATCTTACCATCAGGATTGGAAGCCCAGGTTTACGGAAAAACATATCTTTGATATAGTTCTGATCCGGCTGGATATAGCCATCCTCTGTCATCTCCCCACAGCCTTCCCAGAACTTATTCCAGTCGATGAAGAAATCACGGTATTCGGATTTATCACCATTTTTTATGATATCCTGAAACTGTTTTGATAACACAGATGCATGATTTAAGATAAAATCAAGCTTTAAGTCAATCCCAAGCCCTTCTAATTTATCCAATGCTTCCCTCGATGCAAGCATCTTGTTCAGGGAATAATCGATCACGGAAAATCCTCTGTCTAAATCTGTATGAAACAGACTTGGCAGTACATAGCAGGAAGAAAATACGTCCTTCATTTCCGGTTTCTGTAAAAATGCTGCGATATCATCTAACGTGCCGCCCATACTGTCCGGGTAGGCATTCAACATTGGTCCGATATTCATGATTATCTTCCTTCCTCCATCTGCTTACAGTATTCTTCATAGCTTAATAACTCACCGCTCTTTGAGATGATGATCTTCGCTTTTGGCGCCTGATGCTCTAACATTGCCTGCTCTAACTCTAATACCATCATCGTAAATGGGCTGTCAGTTGCACCGTCTCTGTTTCTTGCTCTTCTGTGTGCAAGCGTCTCCTGTGGGGTACTGTTTAATAAAATCGGGATATCAACCCCCTTATAGTTATCACTGTTGCCGTGTGTCCATTCGATCACAAGCACCTGGATCTGGGAAAAATCAACTTTCTCATACCATAACTCGGTATCTTCCCTTCCCATGCGTTTCAGCCAGATTTCATCTGCTCCAGCCTTGAACTCCCTGACAATTTCTTCTACTTCATCAAACCCGATCTCATTCGTTGTTCCGAGGTATCCTTTTAATCCTTCTTTTCCGTTTCTTAAATATGACTCATACCAGTCGTATTCCTCTGCGTATTTCGGATTCGCATCATCCCCATTTTTCTGGAACTCATGGATCATGTCAAAACGTTCTGCTGTAAAGGTTCCTTCTTTTACCATTCCTTTTAATGCGCTCTCACGGAAAGTATGCAGACGCTCTGCGTCATTGTATACAGGAATTCTGTGTGGGTAATTATCTCCGGATAAAGTGTAGCTTCCGATTCCGGCCTCTTTCAGATAAAAAGATAATAAAGATGCAATCTCAGATTTGCCAACACCGGAACCTCCACAGACAGTGATGACCACTTTACCTGTTTCTGATTTTTCAGAAGCTTCCTCTAACATTGGCAGTAATTCTTTGAAAATGACATTTGCCTTCTGCACATGTCCTTCGCCGATCTCTACTTTGTCTCCCGGCATATCTCCGTGTGCGATATTTTCCGGGATCACTGGTGGCTGCCAGTCTGTCATGTTTTTTGTGATTTCTGCAATTGATTTCATCCTTAATCGTCTCCTTTATCTTTTTAAGCTTATCTGTTCTAATGACACATTATAATAATTTTACTTTCTAGTCAATGAGCCATTGGATTGCCGGCTCTAAATATTCATTCCAGAACTTCCAGTCATGAATTCCTGTGCTTTCTTTATAAGTCACATCCACTCCTTTTTTTTCAAGGAAATCACGGAATTCATGATTTTCATTGAGAAGGAAATCTTCCGAACCGCATGCCATGAAAATCGGCTGGATCTTCTCGCCTTTTTTCAGCCTTTCTGTTACGAGATATTCCGGATTGTTTTCACTCTCATCCAGTTTATCCAGATCACCGAAAATCTGTGCATAGTAGTCATAATCTGCAATATCGTTGTGGCTTCCCGGCTTCATCCCTTTGATTCCATTCACGATCAGGGCTGAGGACAAGCCAAACATTTTTCCAAATCTCTCCGGATGATGCAGTGCAGTATGGATTGCGCCAAATCCTCCCATCGATAAACCTCCGATAAAATTGTCTTCCGGTTTATCAGACAATCCGAAGGTCTTCTGGCAATATGCCGGAAGCTCTTCTGCTGTAAATGTCTCATAACCACGTCCGGTTCCTTTTCCATTCAGATAGAAGCTGTTCTCTCCAGCTGGCATCACAACTGCCAGATTGTATTTTAAGGATAACTCCTGGATCAGACTGCCTGTCAGCCAGTCCTGTGTGCTTCCGGAAAAACCATGAAGCAGATATAATGTTTTCATTGGTCTCTCGTAGTGTGGATTTGGGCCAAGCATTTCAACCGGTGCATCATTTGGCAGTAAAATGTGAAATGTGATGATCCGGCTGAGTGCCATCGAATATGTATTTACCTGTAACAATGCCATGTCGTTTTACCTCTCTTATTTTTCTATTTTCATTATACCCTGATATTCATTTTTTTCTTTTAAAAAAAAGTGATATAGTTTCAATTTCCTGATGTTTTATTATGATTCCGTCTTTCCTCTGACTTTCTTCCCTAAAGAGGCAATGCCCGGATATCTTTTTACCAAAATCTATAAATATCCCCGCTCGGCACATAGTGTACCGGCACCGCATGTCCAATTACTTCCGGAATCCAGTCTACAGCATACTTCATCCCAAGCTCTTCCAGATTAAAATGTCCGACATTGAATGCAGCTTTTACTTTTCCAAGCATAACTGCATCTCTGATATAAGACATCACAGTCCAGTCGATCACTTCTCCAGGAATAATCGCATCCACGTCTTCCTCTTCCAGGATACGGATCACTTCTGTCGCATATTCCGGGCAGAAGCCATCTCCGGTTGTTGGCTGGTGTTCAAAAATATTTGGAAGCAGGTGTCCTACCATCGCCACCTTTTTGATCTTATCTTCCGGATTGCCGATATAGCGGATTCCGTTCAGAGACATTTTCTCTTTCAGAAGCGCATTCATTTTTCCTACTGTCATATCAGGGAATTCAAAGTACATGGTCATGCCCTGTGCATCCGGATTTACACGGTATTTCTCCCAGCCAAGGTATTTGATCACACCGGTGAAAATACCATCCGGTTTATGGGCATGCGTATGATCGTGATCTCTGAAGATTGCAATCCCATACTGATCTAAAAGTGCCTTCTTCTCCTCATAAATTTTGTTTTCGAATCCTGCTCTCCAGTCCGGATAATCCGGCGTGGAATAGTAGGATGGTTCATGTACATATAAAAGATTGCAGCCTAACTTTGCTGTCTTTCTGATTACTTCTACTGTTGGTACAAGTGCAGACACAATGCCTGTGCACTCATCATCCGGATTGCCGGATTTGAACCCGTCACATCCATCATAATCCTCATCAAACTTCGGATGATATTCTAAAATTTTATCTGTGATCTCTCTGATTGTCATAATTGTTCATCCACCTTTCTATTATATTATAGCTTTCTGCCTGTTATTTACAATCGCTCTCTTTTGCAAATATATGGATCATCACGCCTTTGTCCCATGGTGTGATCGTTCCGGACAAATCTGCTGTTTCCATCCAGCTTAAACATGCGCTGTCAGTGATGATCCTTGGCTTTGTTTCCTCCACCATACCATTTTTATTTGCAGTTCCATTGTTTTCAATAAAAATATGACATGTTTTTCCTTCTTTATCCATACCTTCCAGCATATAACGGGCTGAAAGTGTCCGTGATTCCGGATAAAATTCCTTCTGTGTATCCACTCCTCCCGGAAGGATTTTCCCTTTAAAGTTCTCGCAGTCACACGTTCCATCAAATAGAATCATTAAAGCCTCTGCTCTACTTCCCTTTACTTCCAGAAATTCTGTCGTCCGAACCTGAATTGTTAATATTTCCCTCATTCTTCCTGCTCCTATCTCTGTATTACATTGTAATAAAACTGATCATCTTCCATTGCCTGAACGTTACTGCTAAATAAGGGATCCTATGCCTGTCACCCTACACGATATAAGTAAACGGCTCCTTTGCATCCACAAATGTAACTGGCAAATCTCCTGTGATGCTCTTAAGCCATGCCGGGAGATGCTTCATTCCCCACTCCTCACTTCTCTCATGACCGAGTACTAACATTCCCTTATTCATTCCCATCTGTGAAGCATCTCTCACATACGCTGAAAGCGTCCATTCTGTGATATCTCCGCAGATCGCCACATCAATATTCTCCGCTGCCATTTGTCGCATTGGAAGATTCTCCTGTCCTAATCCAAGACTTCCGCCACCGACTAATACACTGACACGTTTTACAGACATTTTCGGATTTCCCACTAGCTGTACCACTTCCATCTTTAATTCTTTCTGAAAAAAATATGCAAGATCTTCCAAAGTAGTCTCCGGAAGTTCATAGACTCCCCCAAACCATCCAAGCTCTCCTTCACATTTCACGCGATACTTTCCCCAGCCTAGTTCTTCGTCAAATCCACGATAAATACCATCTTCCTTGTCCATATGCATATGATCATGGAATCTCCAAATTGCAATATGATTTTCTTCGATCAGCTTCTTTTTTTCGAGGTAAACCGGATCCTCTAAAAGCCATTCTGTATCGTCTGCACCGGAAAACCAGGTTGGTTCATGTGTAATAATAAAGTTTGCGCCAAGTGCTGATGCCTCTTTGATCACGTCAACTGTTGCCATAAAGGTAGTGACCACACCTTTTACTTCCATGTCCCAGCTGCCGCTTATAAGCCGATCACATGTTTTTCCCTCCGGGATTGGTGTCACTCCTGTTTTTTCAATGATTTTGTCTACGATTTCTCTTACTGTCATAATCAAATTCTCCTTTGTTTTATAGCACCTTTTATATCATTTCCCCGGTGATTCTGCCTTCATTTTTGTATAATTTCTATTTAATATTCTATAATAAAAGGCAGACTGTGCTTTTCAGACTGCTCTTTCTGCAACCTTTTTCACAATCTGCCCTTTTGACATTGCTTTCTTTATTTTTGAGGAATTACTATTTTTCCACTATTATATTCTTTTTAGCCTTTGACTGCTCCGACAACAACACCCTTGACCAGATATTTCTGTACGAATGGGTAGATCAGCATAATCGGAAGAATACCAATCACTGCCATCGCCATACGAATAGACGTTCCAGGCAATTCTATTGCACCTGTTCCGATCAGGGATGCATTCGAATTAGAGCGCATCGCCTGAATGTTATTCATAATCTTCATCAGCAACTGCTGGATACTGTAAAGTTTTTCATTACTGATATAGTACAATCCATTCGTCCAGTCGTTCCAGTAGCAGATTCCAGTAAACAGACTGATTGTCGCAACCGTAGGAACTGCCAGTGGAAGCATTACTTTAAAGAAAATCTTCAACTCTGATGCACCGTCTAACTGTGCAGCTTCAATCAGGGAATCCGGCACACTATTCTGATAATAGTTCTTTACAAGAATTACGTTAAACGCGGTTACCAGATAGTTTGGAATGATAAGCGCCCAGATTGTATTTTTGATCTGGAAGAATTTGGTCCACATAATGTAAGATGGCACGATTCCACCATTGAACAGCATTGTAAAAAATACGAAGAATGCCAGAACATTTCTGTATTTAAAAGATTTTCTGGACATCGGATAAGCCAGCATCGTCGTTATAATAACACTGGCTGCTGTACCCACAAAAGTTACCAGAAAGGAAATACCATAGGATCTTACGATCATGACTCCCTGCTTCACCATATAATAATAAGCATCGAGGCTCCACTCCTGCGGCCAATAGCTGTATCCGTTACGGATCAGCGATGTTTCAGATGAGAATGATGCAATTACAATCAGGAGGATTGGCATCATTGCAATGATTACCAGCACAGTTAGAATAATGGTTGCTGCGCGGTTAAAACTTTTACTTTCCGTCATGTTCTGCTCCTCCTAGAATAATGCATTATCAGAATCTACTTTACGTACAATTGCATTTGCAGCTAATACGAGAATAAATCCTACCAGTGACTGATATAATCCGGCTGCCGCTGACATACCAACATCATTTAATTCCATAAGTCCACGGTATACATAAGTATCAATGGTCTGTGTTACATTAAACAGTGCTCCCGAATTCTGTGGAACCTGATAGAACAAGCCGAAATCTGAGTAGAAAATTCTTCCGATGGACATTAAGGTCAATGTGATAACAGTCGGTTTTAACATTGGAAGTGTGATCTTAAAGATCTGCTGCATCTTGGTTGCCCCGTCAATTGCGGCCGCTTCATAGATGGATTTATCAATACCGGAAATACTTGCCATATATACAATGGACTGATATCCCATATTCTTCCATAAGTTTACAATGATTAGGATTGCCGGCCATGCTCCCGTATAGGCGTACCATGACACCGGATCCATTCCGAGCCCTGTAAGGATTGTCTTATTGATAAAACCGGTATCTGCATTTAAGAATGCATATGCGATAAAACCAATTACTACCCAGGATAACAGGTTTGGCAAAAGCAGAGATGCCTGGAAAATTTTCACTCTCTTCCGCTCGCCAAGCTCACACATCATTACGGCAATTGCAATCGCTACGATTGTTCCGATCACGATGAATGCAACATTGTATAAAATTGTATTTCTGGTCATGATCCATGCATCTTTCGTTTTGAACAGGAATTCAAAATTCTGAAAACCGCACCAGTCACTTCCGAATACACCTTTTCTCAAACTATAGTTTTTAAAAGCCAGAAACACGCCAAACATCGGCACATAATTATTAATGAGCAGATAAATAATTCCTGGCAGAGCAATCATAAGCAGTGGCAGGTTTTTCGATTTTGTCTTTCTGCGCTTTACAGCCTTTCCTCTCTTTGCAATTGCCTTTTCCATTTTAATCTCCATTCCTGTAGAACTGCCGCATTCTCATGCGGCAGCCTTATCTCTTTAAAACTCTGTTACGCTTTTATTTCTGTGCTGACCAGGTGTCTAACTGCTCCTGTTTTGCATTTAAGATATCCTGATATCCGGCATCATTTAATGCACTTACGAATTTATCAATTTCTGTATCCGGATCCAAACTTCCGCATACAAGACCAGGCAAATACTGGGTGACAACGTTCTTAACAGCTGTATACTGTGTCTTGACGCTGCTTGTATCGAAGGTGAATCCCATTGCAGGAGATGTCTTAGCTGTCTTATTCTGCTCTAATTCCCAGTCAAGAGAAGCCGGATCTGTTCCTGCTGTCGGGTACATTAAGAAGAAGTTACCTAATGTTCCACAGCTTAACTGTGCTGTATATGGTACAGTTGTTGAATCTTCTCCTTCCGGATAAGAAACGGTTCCGTCATCATTCAGGACATAATCTCTTCCCTCAATACCATAGATCAGTAAGTTGATGATATCCGCATCTGTGTAGGTCAGATTTAAGAACTTCATCGCTGCTTCCGGGACATCTGTCGTTGATGCGATCATCCAGCTGACTGCATTCAAATCACCCGTAGAAAGGTATGCATCTCCAATAATCTTTGCACCAATCGGATTGCTGCCACACTGCATCTGAAGAGAGGCTGCTGTGTCAGCTTCCGGATAGCTGTATGCCGCGATGTAGCAGAAATAATTTCCGGAACTCATAAGCTCTGCTGCTGCACTTGTTGTGGTAGCGGCATCCTGCATAACGAGTCCATCATTGTACCAGCTTCTGACAAGATCACATTTTTCTTTGAATAAATCTGATGAGAATAAATCCTGTACGGTAAGATCATCTCCTATCAAAACACCTGTTGGGCTGTTTCTGTCATCTGTCAGGAAATCAACCTGTCCATAGTTTGTAGAAACACCAACCTGTCCAGCCTGCACCGGAGCAAGTGGAGTCATATCCGGATGTGCTTCCTTAACCTGTTTTAAAACATCCGTCATGTCTTCCATGGAATTTACCTGGCTCATATCAATTCCAAGTTCATCTACGATATCCTGTCTGTAAATAGCCATTGGAGTCAGAGCAACCGGTTTCATCGTAGGAACACCCATGATCTCACCATCGGCTGTGCATGCTGCAAGCCAGTCATCTCCAACTGTGTCTTTGATCCCCTGTCCATATTCATCCAGTAAATCATTTAACTCATATGTCATATCCGTTGCTACATAGTTGTTAAAATCTCCAAGAGACTCGAAAATATCAATTTTCTCTCCACCCTGTAATGCAAGACTTACTTTGCTGGAATAATCAGCGATCGCCATTGGCTGTAAAGTAACTTCCACACCGATCTTCTCTCTTGTGATTTTATTGATTGCCTCTTCTACTACATCAAGGTCTTCCTCTGTAGGGATATTGTTGAATGTACAATATGCGTAAGTAACCTGATCATAGTTTCCATCTGCTTTGCTGCTTCCACTTTCGGTTCCGTTTACAGAGCCATTATCGCTTCCGCCACAGGCTGTCAAACCAAGCGTCATTGCTGCAACTAATAAAGCTGCCAGAACTCTTTTGTTTTTCATCTGAAAAACCCTCCTCTTTTTTTGATAGTCTTAATTTAACAAAATTTTGTACCTGTTTCTTTTAAAAACAGGATATAATTTTTCAAAAAAAAGAGAATCCCTTCAGATTCTCTACTTTTTTCGGTATTGATTCGGAGATATGCCTGTATATTTTTTAAATGTAGTGGAAAAATAAGTAAAATTATCAAACCCGACTGCCTCGGCTACATCGCTGACCCGCTCTCCGCATTCGAGCAGATGTTTTGCCTCCTCAATCCGATATTCCGCCAGCGTATCTTTTATTTTCTTCCCTGTCTGTTTTATGTAAACCTTCGAAAGATACTCCGGTGCCAGATGAAACTGCTCTGCAACCGTCTCCCGTCTGATTGGTTCCCTGTAATGTTCCTTCAGATACCGGTTTACTTTTTCCCCGAGTGTATATTGCTTCTGGACCGATTCCATATATTCAAAGGTGCAGTCGAGCAGATAACTCACCCAGCGGATCATATGAATGACGGACTGGGATGCCCTATGGCATAAAAGATTCAGATCCTCATTGGAAAAAAGACCAACCGCCGGGATCTCCTTTTTAGCGAGAAAGATATAAATAGACTGCTGGATCTCCTCTTTTGCCTGGCGAAGCACATTTTCATTCAGCTTTTTCTGATATTCCCTGTCACTTAACTGGCTTTTCAGATAGCTCAAAAATTCCATTTTCTTTCTGTTTTCCAGAAATTCCAGCACTTTGTCAAGATCCATAATGCTTTGCGCTGCCTGCTCCACATCTGCACTGTCTTCTTCCTTAAAGCAGGTTCCGTAAGCTCCTACATTTCCATCAATCAGGTTTAAGTCCTCGTGAAATACCTCATATAATCCGGGCAGACCACTCTTTCTGCTGATACAGACCGTAATATCTGCCGAAAACAGCTGCTTGAAATTTTTGCGGAGTTCCTCACATTTTTCCGCCACCTTCTCTCCTTTACAAACCTGGCAGACTGTCACAAAAATATACGCTTCCTTATAATCCATGGAAACAACGGAATCATTATCCGGCGTTCCACATAAAACTTCGGAATGAATATTTTCCATAATAAAGAGCATCAGATCCGGATTCATCTTTTCCTTCTCTTTTTCTGTATTCGTAATCTTGGAAATCACCAGCCTGTATTCCGCCTGATGATCAATGTCTAATCTTCTATCAGCGATTTCCTCCTGGATCTTAACCGCATTTCCTGCAATATGACCGGTAAGTAACTGATTCCAGAATGTGATCTTCAGCTGCCTCTGATTCTGCCTCGCCCATTTCCCATATTCGCTGTTTTCTAGCACCTGCTGTTCTTCCCGAATCTTCTGGATAATCTTCTTTAGCGCCGCTTCCATCACATTCACATCAAATGGTTTCAGTAAATATTCCGATGCCCGGTATTTAATTGCATATGTCGCATAATCGAAGCTTTCATGGCAGGTCAGCAGCAGAAATTTCCCCGGTAGTTTTTCTTCCCGGAACCACTCCAGCAGATCCAGTCCTGACCCCATCGGCATCTCAATATCACTGATAATGATATCAATTGTGTTTTCCGACAATATTTTCTTTGCATTTGTAATGTTATAAGCTGTATAGACTCCGGATACCTCCAACTTCTCCCAGTCTACTGTCTTTTCAATTACATCCACGGTTGCGATATCGTCATCTACAATCAATACCTGCATATTGTCACTCCCTGTATCTTACTTTTCAGGCAATTGCAAAATTCCAATTTACGATGTAATGGTTGTGCACGTTGCCCTCTCTCATATAAGTATTTTTGCGTTCCTAATTATACGCTAGCAGACTTCCAAATGTCCAGCTGTTTCTGTCTCTTATCCCAGATCAGCTTTTTTCCACCACTTCCTGCACCGTATTCTTCGGAATACGGAATATGTTTTTGCATCCGTGCGGTGTGATGTTTTCAATTGTAAACAGACATTCTCTCTCATACATCAGTTTGAGCATACGCTTTATGCTCCTTAAGCCGACGCGCTCTCCCGTTTTTTCTATTGAAATCTCTCCTGTGTGGAATTCTTCCAGGAATTCCTCCGGATAACCATTTCCGTCGTCCTCTATCTCCAGTAAAAGCATCTCCTCACCCTGATATTCTGTGGTTTCTGCCTTGATCAGAACCGTCAGCACACTGTCCACGGACACTGCATACTTATATTCATTTTCAATAATGGTGTGAATCAGCATCTGCGGGATTCTCCAGTCTTCCAGTTCTTTTGGAATATCAAAAAAGTAGAATACACAGTTCGGATATTTCATCTCCTGCATTTCAAAATAATTTTCCACATGTCTTATTTCCTCCCCAAGTGTTACTGTATGAAGTCCCGAACGGAACATATACCGGATATTTTTGGACAGAGCTGCAATATAACGCTGAATCTCCTGATTTTTTGCCTGTTGGCTGAGGCTTGAGATAGTTGTCATTGCATTCAGAAAAAAATGCGGCTTTAACTGTAATCTGACACATCTTAATTCGGTCTCCTGCAAATCAATCTGCTTCTCATAGCTCTGGATTTTCAGTCCTACAATCTCATCCATCAGATGATTAAATGTATTTTTTAATAACGTAAATTCCTGATTGCTGTAATTCTCCTCTATTCTGAGATTATAATCTCCATCTTTCATTTGCTCCATGCTTTTCTGCATATGCCCCATCGGGATCAGGATCTCTTTCCTTAAATAACGAATTAGTAATATGGAAAAACATACAAGAATCAGAAGCACCGACAGCATCAGAATCATATTCGCCTGCATCTGGCCAAAAATCTGGGATGCATTTACAACGGCATAGACGCCCAGTCCACTATCTGCCACTTCATAACCAGCTCCCCGCATATTGTGCCAGCTGTCAATCTCACAGCTATCTCCTGATTTTAATCCATTCAAAGAGCTTCCAAACAAGCCACGGATCTTATTGTCTTTATCAGTCAGCAGAATACTCATTTTATCAAAATGGCTCTCTGCGGCATAATTCATAAAACTGTCCACAGAAATAAAAATACTGACTGCCTTTTCCTGCCAGTTATACATTTTATAAACGTAATTTTTACTGCCAATTTCCGCTATCGTCCACTCTGCCTTTGTATGCCCCTGCCCGGCTTTCTTCATTGTGAAGCTTCTCAGGTTATTTTTATCCTTCAGAGAAATGGTCTGATTTTCATAATCCAGACAGGACTCATATTTGCTTTCTGCAATCACAACTGCATCCACATACGGATCAAATGCCAGCTGCTCTTCTATCATATTTTTTATATTCATCATCGCATAGTAACGCTCATTTGCGTTTTCACTCTGAAGCATATCATAATCACTGTTTTTGTAAATAAGCCGTTCCAACAGCATATCTGCATTTGCGATCTTATTGTCCAGCTCTTTTCCATATATCTGTACAAAATTATACATATTCTGTTCCAGACTTTTTGCCGCATTATAGTAAGAAATCATAAGATAGGAAATAAATACCACAAAAAGTAAAATACACTGGATTCCCAACATAAAAATTGTTTTTCGGATAAAAGATTGTTTCTTCATTTCTGTCATTCTCACCGTTCCTTCCGGAAAAATATCTTACAAATATTTTTTCTCCGCTGTATCTTCCAGTATAACAGACTCTTTCTTTACTTACTTTAAAAAAAGAGAGTTTTTTTGAAACTTTTGGATTCTTTTTTCTTTTGATTATCTAAAAAAACAACGGAGACACGCTTTCACTGCGTGTCTTCGTTGTTTTGGGCTGCCAGGCATAATTCTCACAACTTAGATTTGAGTTTCATAATTATTTCTTTTATTTATTTGATTTCCAGCAATAACCCGGACTTCTTCAGCGCCGGGCAAAGTGCCATGTAGACTGCAACCGCTGCGATCACGGAAAGTACTGCATTCACACCGGTTGTCGTAATGTTCCATGCAAGTGCAACCTCTGCAGCCGGTTTTCCGAGGATGGCGCGCTTGTAAAAGTAACCGATCAGCGGATCAAAGATCACATTGAAAAGCATGCCGCAGATGGCTGCGATCAGAGACCATTTGAATACATGACGTGTATCCTTTGAAGTAGAGATTTTTCCGATCTTATGAGCGATCAGACCGGTAACCAATCCGATACAGAACTTTAAAAGGAACGTCTTCGGTGCATAAATAATGTAAACCGGATCTAACAGATCTCCAATCGTCATTCCGATCGCTCCACCGATTCCTCCATAGACACCTCCAAGCAGTAATGCACCTAATACACACACGGCATTCCCAAGATGGAACGAAGTCGCATCGCCGCCTGGGAGTGTGATCTTTATCTGTAAAAATGTGAATACTACATAGGACAATGCAGCCATCAGGGCTGTCAGGGTAAGTTTGTAAATCTTTTCATTTCTCATAATAAGGTTCTCCTCCTGAAAGTTTTTCCAGATTTTTCTGTCTGAATACTTCTCTATATAATACGCAAAATTGGCATTGTGTATATATCCACTTTTTTTCATTTTAATCATGCCAGTTTTGTTTTTCGGAGAAACACCCTGCCGGTCTGTCCCTGTTGTCTATGATTCAACCCGGTCAAATTCCAACACTACTTTGAACAGATCCCCGTCCACATGTAATGTCATTTTCCCTTTCATTAACTCCATCAGGCTTCCCGCAATGGATAAGCCGAGTCCGTTTCCTTCCGTGTTACGTGAACTGTCCCCACGCACAAAGCGTTCCATCAGTTCCTCGCTGGAAATATTAAGCTGATATTTCGATGTATTCATAAAAGAAATCCGGACTTTTTCCGCTGCCTGCTCTAAATTGATGTACACTCTCGTCTGTGGCTGCGCGTATTTGCAGATATTATTCATCAGGTTGTCAATAACACGCCAGAAATGTCTGCCGTCCGCCATGATATAAACAGCTTCCTCCGGCTTTTTAATGATCAGGTCCAGTCCGTTTTTTTCTGTTTTTTCCTCAAACTCACCGACTGTCTGAACAAGAAAGACTCCGGCTTCGAGTTTTTCCAGATTCACAGAAAGTGCTCCACTCGATGCCTTAGACGCTTCAATCAGATCCTCGATCAGCTTTTTTAATCTTGCAGACTGACGCTCTAATACCTCTAAATATCCCTTTGCTTTTTCATTGTCAATCTCTTCTTTTTCCAGCAGATCCACATAATTGATAATAGAGGTCAGCGGTGTCTTAATGTCATGTGAGACATTTGTAATCAGTTCTGTCTTAAACCGTTCGCTCTTCATCTTCTCATTGACCGCTCTGGAAACGCCCTCGTTGATCCGGTTTAAGTTCTCTCCATGTTCCTTCAGTGACGGCAGCATCTGTTCCGTCTGGATCTTATATTCAATATCTCCATCTGCGATGTGTCTGCTTCCATCCTGTAGCCGCTGCATCTGAATCAGGATCACAACGCCTCCTGCCAAAAGAAGTGCTTTTTCCAACAGCCAGATCCACATAATTGTATTGTAACTTACTCCAAACACCACAAAGAGCGCCACCTGTAAAAAATTGAAGACCAAAAACAGAGCTATTCCCTTCCACAGAATATTCAGATTCGTTCCAACTGTCTTAACGGAAGTAAAAAACAGCTTTCCTGCTCTGTAGAGCAAAGTACGGTTCCACCAGCTTTCCGCCTTAAGACGGACCGCAAAGTCAAGCAGATAAGCCAGTACCAGCCATGCAAATACCACCATAACAAAGCACATCCCGATTCCGTAAAAGACAACGGACTGATGTCTGACTGCATAAGACATTTCATTCAGGATCAAAAACAGGATAATCTCTATCATCCCCCACACTGCTGTCAGAATTTCCCATGGCACTCTGTTTACAAAGCCCAGCGTGATTCCATCACAGCCCTCTTTATGTCCCGCAGATGCAAACAGGAACACAATGCTTCCTGCAAAAAGGAACAGACTGACTGCGGCGATCACATATATACTGTATTTTAATTTCTCTGCCAGCTCCAGGAAATACTCTGTCTGCACATACAGGTCATTCCCCCAGATCCCAACTCCCTCTTTCTTCACAAGTGGATCCTGCACATACGATATCACATAGTAATTCGTTCCTACATTTCCTCTCACAATGTTCAAACTGGTTGCATCCGCATACGTGTAATCGGTCCGGTTCTGAATCTGCTCTGTCAGATAATGGTCCACTGAAGGAAGCATTATCTGCATTTCCGCCTTGACCCATCCGTCTTCCGCTGCTGCATCGGAAGGATTATAAATAAACGCTTCCTGATAAGTCAGTGCCTCCTCTTTAGCAAAATCTACCTTTGTCATTTTCTCTCTGTTTAGAATATCAGTTGCTTTCTGGTAGACTTCTTCTTCGATTTCTTCATATGGCTGTAATACAGTCCTAAACGGCGCATTTCCTTCAAATGTCCACTCTTCTGTTACATAGTCCCCTGTTTCGTTTCCCTCTGTATACAAATTGGTATTTGTAGTTGTTTCCTGCTGTCCGGTTATATTGTGATAACTCTCATCATCGGTGTGATATTCAAAGAAATAGTGCTGGTCTTCCACTCCAAGGCCCGGCGCTTTCAATACAATCTCAAGCTTATCAATTGGAAAGTATTGCCCATCTTCTAATAAATAGTAGTAAATCCCATTATCCAGATTATAAACATATTGGGATATTTTTTCCTTTACAGTACTGGCCTGACTGTTTGAGACATAGTAATAACCAAACAGACTGTCATCTGCAAATATATCGGTCCAGTCATTGACGTAACACTGGAATACTGTCATATCCTCCAGTTTCTCCGGCGCATCCGGTGTTGTAAAATTCCTCTCCACATAGGTACCGTCTTCGGAGAGATCCATCTTTTCCAGCTCTTCCATCGAAGACGCTTCTATAATCCCATATTTGAAATTTTTGTCTGCGAAATAGGCTTCATTCACGCCATTTCCAGGATTTTGCAGCGCCAGTACCGAATAACGTCTGCTGATCGCATCGAATTCATCTGCACGGATCTCTGCTTCACTTTTCGTATAAAATCCGTTCTCATTAATCAGATATGCCCCACATACACTTGCAAACAATGTCACTCCTGACACAGTAGCCAGTACCCATGCAGCAAATTTTGCGGCTGTCGATTCTTTGAATTGTTTCATCCAATCCTCTCCTTTTTCCCATTCTCAGGCTTCCATCTTGTACCCTCTTCCCCAGACTACTTTTAAATGTCTTGGTTCTGCCGGGTTATACTCCACTTTTTCCCGCAGGTGTCTGATATGGACTGCCACCGTATTTTCATTCCGGAACGGATTGTCATTCCACACCTGCTCATAGATCTGATTCGGGGAAAACACCTGCCCCGGGTGCTCCATGAGAAGTTTTAAAATATCATATTCCGTTCGTGTCAACGCCACTTTCTCTCCATCTAAGGTCACTTCTTTTGTCCGGTCATTCAGCTCAATGCCACCGATCGTGATCGTATCTTTTCTGATACTGCCTCCCCCCAGCTGCATATAACGTCTCAACTGGGACTTCACCCGTGCCTGCAGTTCTACCGTATTGAACGGCTTTGTCACATAATCATCTGCCCCAACAGTGAGCCCTAACACTTTGTCTGTATCCTCACTTTTTGCAGTGAGCAGGATAACCGGGACATTGCTCACTTCACGGATTTTCACCATAGCGGAAATTCCATCCATGACAGGCATCATGATATCCATGAGCACAAGATGGATCTCCTGGCTTTTCAGCACTTCCAGTGCCTCTCTTCCGTTGTATGCCTCAAATACCCGATAGCCATCTGCGGTCAGATAGATTTTTAACGCTGATACGATATCTTTCTCATCGTCACACACTAATATATTGTACATTTTCATTCTCCTCCGGATTTGAATGCTGCCGGAATACAGTCTTTTTCTGTTGCCGGCAAATTCTCTTATGATCATATTCTTATTGTAGCGGATTCTTTATGAACTTCCAATGAGGGAAAATATTAAGATTTGATGAAGACACACGGCAAAGGGCGTGCTGGGAATAAACTG
>CAKRFH010000005.1:0-47420 GCA_934320555.1 uncultured Roseburia sp. | reverse complement strand
GCAATCCATTATACGTTTTCTATGGGCGCTATGATTTGCATGAATTTAATCAGGAGGATTTTTATATGAACACAACAACATCTGTATACACAGTAGAAGCCTGCCACAACGACACGCAGTTCCAGAAACCATATATCGACGTGGATGAGTGGCGCGACGCCCCGGTCAGACACCGGTATGTACATGGTGGATTTGAGGATACCGAGACACGTTTCTGCTTTTATTTTCCGAAGAAGGAACATTATGCCGGACACTTTTTCCAGAGGATGATGCCGGTGCAGGGGGATGAGACCGTTGCACAGCGTCAGGTGGATGAGGAGGATATGATCCGCTTCGCAGTAACACACGGAGCTTATTTTATTGACACAAATATGGGCGGTATTGTAAATGGCGGCGGTGACAGCTCCCTGCTTTTCCGCTGCACGGCTGCATGTGCGGAATATTCCAGACAGCTTGCGGAAGAGATGTATGATGCCGGACGTCCTTACGGTTATGTATTCGGTGGAAGCGGCGGTGGATTTAAGACGATCAGCTGCTTAGAGAGCACAGAGGGCATCTGGGACGGCGGTGTGCCGTTCGTCATCGGATCGCCGGTTGCGATGCCAAATGTATTTACTGTCCGCGCACATGCGATGCGTATTTTAAGAAATAAGTTTGAAGAGATAAAAGATGCCATCGAGCCGGGTGGAAGCGGTGATCCGTATGCCTGCCTGAATGAGGAGGAAGCCGCAGCATTGAAAGAAGCTTCCCTGATGGGCTTCCCGATGAAGACGTGGTGCGAATACGACTCCATCGGGGAGGGGGCTCTTCCGGTGCTCGCTCCTGCTATCCCGCAGATGGATCCGACCTATTTTTCTGATTTCTGGACAAAAGAGGGCTATCTTGGTGCCGATCAAAACGGAAGCGCTGTCCGTGACCGTATTAAACTGACCACTGCGATTGAGCACATCCGTCACCCGGAGCTCGGTCTTATGAGCCTCGCCGATACGATTGACGAGAAAAATGCTTACGGTGTGGATGAGGCATGGAAGAACCAGATTGCCAAAGGACAGGTTTACCCTGTATTTGAGTTAAAAGAATTCCCACAGGGAGATGTCTATGCAAAGGGGCTGACCTTAACCTTCTTAGACGGTGTCTTAGAAGGTCAGACCATCTCCGCAGCATGGCTTGGTTATCAGCTTGTAACCGCAGAATCTGACGCTTCCGGGCGCGACCTCAAAGAGATGATGGCACAGGTCAAAGCAGGTGACCATGTGTTGGTGGACAACTCCAACTACATTGCCACACAGACTTACCACCGCCATCAGGTTCCGGGGCCGGAATTCCATGCCTGGGATCAGTTCCGCGATGCCAACGGACAGCCTCTGTATCCGCAGAGACCGTTCCTCGTAGGTCCAATCCTTGCTATGAACGGTGCCGGTTCCGAGCAGAGCGGACGTATTCACGGCAAAGCGATCGTCCTGGAAAGTTTAATGGATGAATCTGCTTTCCCGTGGCAGGCAGACTGGTACCGCAGCCAGATTGTGAGAAACAGCGGCAGACCGGAAGAAGAGAACTTCCGTCTGTACTTCATGGAACACTGCATGCACACCGACTGTGAAGAAGGAAACGGCGGCGACCACCAGCATATTGTAAGCTATCTTGGCGCCCTGTATCAGGCACTCTTAGACCTATCTGACTGGGTAGAGCACAAAAAGCAGCCGCGCCAGACTTCCGGCTACCAGATGAACGGCGGCGAAGTGCTTATGCCTGCCACTGCAAAAGAACGCAGAGGATTGCAGCCGGTTGTACGCCTGTCCGCCAATGGCAGCACCGGAAAAGTAATTGTCAAAGCCGGCGATGCAGTCTCCTTCCACGTAGAAGTCGAACTTCCGGAAGGTTCCGGCGATCTCGAGGAAGTGACCTGGAGCTTCGAAGGTTCCGATGAATTTATGGCAGAGGGTGCTGTGTCCACGACTGTCTGGGAAGAAGACCAGACCGCCACAGCTTCCGCAGATACCGTACACATATTCGAGAAACCTGGCACTTATTTCCCGGTTGTACGTGCCTCTTCGAACAGACACTTCGGAGATCCGTTCACGAAGGTGCGGAATATGGATAGGATCCGGGTTATTGTAGAAGCATAATATAAAAACATTTTTATTCGGTCGCGGTTGACTCGGTTGTTGCCGAGTAAAATTCAAAGTAATTGAGATAGCATTTCCACAAAAACCGATTTATAATAAGAGCAGAAAAAATCTTTGGAGGTATCTGCTATGAACGATACATTAAAAGTCTTAGAGACAAGAAGAAGCTGCAGGAAATTCAAACCGGATATGATTTCAGAGGAACAGTTACAGGAAATCTTAAAAGCCGGAACGTATGCTGCAACCGGAATGGGCAAACAGTCCCCACTTATCATTGCGGTAACACAGAAAGAGCTGCGTGACCAGATCTCGGAGGAAAACCGCAGGATTATGGGTGCACCGGAAGGAATGGATCCTTTCTACGGAGCTCCGGTGATCCTGATCGTGCTGGCTGATAAGTCGGTTCCAACGCATGTGTATGACGGCTCCCTTGTGATGGGAAATCTCATGAACGCTGCCCAAAGCCTTGGTGTGGCAAGCATCTGGATCCACAGGGCGAAAGAAGAATTCGAGTCCGGCTTTGGCAAAAAATTACTCGCAGACCTTGGAATTGAAGGTGAATATGAGGGAATCGGACACTGCGCACTCGGATATGCCGCCGAACCTGCCAAAGAGCCTGCGGCAAGAAAAGACCATTATATATATTATGTGAGATAACCTCACGCTGTAATAGCACTGGAATAAACTTTAGATTTAAAAAGGAGATCTCACCATGAAATTAACCATGCTTGGCACCGGACATGCCGTTGTAACCGAGTGCTATAACACCTGCTTTGTTTTAAGCGAAAATAACAGACACTTTCTTGTAGACGGCGGTGGTGGAAGCACCATCCTCACCCAGTTAAAACGTGCAAATATAAATATCGGCGATATCAAAACGATCTTTGTCACACACAAGCATATCGACCATATCCTCGGTGTTGTCTGGATGATGCGTGTGCTTGCCCGCTATCTTGCAAAAGAGGGCGCTGAAGATGTCTATATCTACGGACACGACGAAGTGATCGAGCTGCTCCGGGATATGGCTGAGAAACTGTTGCAAAAAAATGAAGTCCTCTCCCTTGACACGAAACTGCACCTTGTCGCAGTGGAAGACGGTGAGGCGAAAACAGTTCTCGGACATCCTGTCACCTTCTTCGACATCCATTCCACTAAGGCAAAACAGTTTGGCTTCTCTATGGATCTGGGAGACGGAAAGAAGCTCACCTGCTGCGGGGACGAGCCTTATAATGAATGTGAGAAAAAATATGCCGAAAACAGCACCTGGATGCTCCATGAGGCATTCTGCCTGTACGCTCAGGCTGATATTTTCTCTCCATATGAGAAACACCACTCCACGGTCAAGGATGCCTGTGAGCTGGCAGAGCAGCTGCATGTGAAAAATCTGATTCTGTACCATACCGAAGATACGAACCTCTCAAAGCGCCGGGAACTTTACACTGCTGAGGGTAAGGAATATTATAAAGGAAATCTTTATGTACCGTATGATCTGGATGTATTTGAACTGTAACTATATGTACAAAATTCAGGAATATATCTTTACGTCAATTTTCTGTACAACATCCCGATCAACTGAATACACATTTTTATAGACATGAATGTCTGATAAGCCTGATTATGAGGCATTCGTCATAAATGAAAAGAGCAGGCGCTCCACTCATCTGGATTACACCTGCTCTTCTCTTTATTATATGAATTTCACGCAAAATAATTTTTCCGGCATTTCTGCCTGTTTTCCACCACTTAAACAAGGAAAAACAGTTTCCACAAGCTTTTCAGGAACAACAGGATCCTAGCAGATCTCCGCGCCACTTGGCATCTTCTTCTCCGGAACCATCAGTGCAAGTTCCCCGTTCTCATCCTCTGCGCAGAGCAGCATGCCTTCTGATACAACACCTGCTAATTTTGCCGGCTTTAAGTTTACTAATACCATCACTTTCTTACCGACCATTTCCTCCGGTGAGTATTCCTTGCGGATACCGGATACGATCTGTTTTACCTGGCTTCCGATCTTCACCTGGGAGCAGAGTAACTTCTTGGACTTCGGAACTGCCTCGCAGGCAATGATCTCACCTACCTGGAACTGCATCTTCATGAAGTCGTCGTAAGAGATCTCTTCCTTCGGCTCAATGTCGATCACCGCTTCCTCTGCTGCTTCCTCTGTCTCACCGGCAAGCTTCTTCTGCTCTGCCTCAAACTCTGCCTTCTGTGCAGCCTTGATCTCTTCCACCTTCGGCATTACTTCTTTGGCATCAAGACGTGCAAATAAGATTTCCGGTGCATCTGTCACTTTCTTTCCGCTCTCGTAGAGTCCGAACTGGTCTAACTCATCGTAAGCGCGGAGTGTGGTATTAAGCTGTTTTACGATCTTCTCTGCTGTTTCCGGAAGGAAGCTGTGCAGTAAGCTTGCGCCGACCGTGATAGACTCGGTCAGGTTGTATAATACCTCTGCCAGACGGTCATGGTCTTCCTCATTCTTAGCAAGTACCCAAGGAGTTGTCTCGTCAATATACTTGTTGCAGCGGCGGAACAGGTCGAATACAGCGGTGATCGCATCTGCGACACGAAGCTTATCCATCTTCTCCTGTACTTTTGCTCTTGTTCCTGTCACAACAGCCTTCAAGTCTGCATCCACATCTGCTGTCACGCCGGTGCTTCTCACAACACCGTCAAAATATTTATTGCTCATGGAAATGGTTCTGTTTACCAGGTTTCCAAGGATATTGGCAAGGTCGGAGTTGAATCGCTCAACGACTAATTCCCATGTGATGACACCATCGTTTTCAAACGGCATCTCATGCAGCACGAAGTAACGCGTTGCATCCACGCCGAACAGTCTTACCATATCATCTGCGTAAATCACATTTCCCTTGGATTTGCTCATCTTGTCGCCGCCCTGTAACAGCCATGGATGACCAAATACCTGTTTCGGCAGCGGAAGGTCTAACGCCATCAGGAAAATTGGCCAGTAAATGGTATGGAAACGCACGATATCTTTTCCGATCAGGTGCAGGTCTGCCGGCCAGTTCTTCTTGAACAGATCTGATGATCCGTCCGGGTCATAACCGATCTTGGTGATGTAGTTGGTCAGCGCGTCTAACCATACATAAACGACATGCTTCGGGTCAAAATCGACCGGGATACCCCAGCTGAAGGAGGTTCTGGATACACACAGATCCTGTAAGCCCGGAAGCAGGAAGTTGTTCATCATCTCGTTTTTACGGGATACCGGCTGGATAAATTCTGGATGTGTGTTAATATAATCGATCAGGCGGTCCGCATATTTGCTCATCTTAAAGAAGTATGCCTCTTCCTTGGCTGGCTTTACCTCACGTCCGCAGTCCGGGCATTTACCGTCCACTAACTGGGACTCGGTCCAGAAAGACTCACATGGAGTACAGTACAGTCCTTCATAAGAGCTCTTGTAAATATCTCCCTGATCGTATAATTTTTTAAAAATCTTTTTCACGCATTTCTCATGGTCTGCATCCGTTGTGCGGACAAAATTGTTGTAGGAGGTGTTCATCAGATCCCAGATCTCCTTGACCTGTCCTGCCACGTTGTCTACATATTCCTTCGGAGTGATACCGGCTGCCTCTGCCTTCTCCTGGATCTTCTGTCCATGCTCGTCTGTTCCTGTCTGAAAATAAACGTCATAGCCTTCTGCTCTCTTGTAACGGGCGATCGCATCTGCAAGTACGATCTCATACGTATTTCCGATGTGCGGTTTGCCGGATGTGTAGGCAATCGCGGTTGTCATGTAATATTTTCCCTTGTTGCTCATGTTTTTTCCCTCTTTCCTTTTATAGAAAGAATCCTGTTTGCAGGATTCTCTGCCTGCGGTGGGTTGGCTCCTGCGACATAATACATCTCCGCCGCAGTGCAATCCCTCGCAAAGCATTTTTATTTCACAGGATATATTTTCCTGTGATACAATAGAATGCACTCTCCGCGAACATTCTCTATTGTCATGAATAAAAAACCCCGCCTTCTATGATTATAGAAGACGGGGATGTTCCCGTGTTACCACTTCAGTTCATCTGCATCTCACGGTGCAGACCTTAGCATGTTCTGAATCCCTGTACGTTCTCCAAAACATCTCCGCTATAACAGGCGGTCCTGTCAGATCTTATCGCTGCATTCCCCATGCGCACGTTCATCTCTGCCACTCCAAAGCCATGTTCCATCATGCTTCCCTGATCTCCTCTCAGCATCCCGCTTCTGGTATCTCTTTCCCAAAAGCTTCCGGAAATCTCTCTGTACAGTTCCAAATGATGTACTCTCTTTTTCCCAGTGTTATCCTGTTCAAATGTTCATTGCTTAACATAGCATGAAACCGAAAAGAAGTCAACCTATTCCTCGAACTTCTCTTCCTCTGCCACTTCCTGTGCCGACTCCTCTGACGGGGCTTCCTCCTCATCCGGTTTCATAACATACTCGGCGTCGAAGATATCTTCCTCCTCTGTGGTCTCCTCTTCCTTCTCGATCTTCGTTCCGCAGCTGCTGCAATATGCCGCATCCTGAGGTACCTTTGCTCCACAGTTTGGGCATTCTGCTGCTCCCTGAAGCTTTAAGATCTCTGCCTTCATGCTCTCGATCTCGGAAAGTGCCTCTTTGATCACCTTGAACTGCTCGTTCTCTGCATTTTCCTCATCGTCCTTATGTGCATCGAAATAGCTGTGGCCTAAAATTGCATACTGCTTCTCCACAAAGTCTTCTTTTGTTTTTATATCTAATTTTAACTTTGCAACGCCGGACACTTCCTTCGCCTTCTGGGTCACATCCTTGCTTGCAGAAACTAATGACTCCTTTACACTGTCTAAAAACGACATAATAATCCCTCCTATCATACCTGTGATGCTTTATCGGTTCTTTCTATTATACGCTTTCCTGCTGTGGGATTCAAGGGATTCCCTGCGATTGCCGGCCTTTTTTTGCTTGCATATTATCCAGGATATGTTATACTGATTAGGTGCTGATTGCACTGTGGAGATGTACCCAAGTGGCTGAAGGGTCCGCACTCGAAATGCGGTAGGTCGGTAAATGCTCCGGCGCGCGAGTTCAAATCCCGCCATCTCCGTAGAAAAAGCTCTGTCGGGTTCGACAGAGCTTTTTTACATTTTTAGTAATGTTTTCTTATTTTCGTTGAAAATGAACTCCGCCCATTCCTCAACCGTATCATGTTCGACAAAATCGTTATCCGACGCCAATACTTTCGACAAATAGGAATTCCGAACAGCATGAGCTGCCTCCACTTCATTCATTTGATAAGTTTTTACTAATGTTTCCCTTACATATTTTTTGAATTCTCTGATTTCTGCATTGGTCATGCTATTCACCCTCTTCCATTTGATTTAACTTGAAAAGCTTATATAAAACAATTGACATAAAAATAAAGTAATGATAATATAAATATATAAAAAGGTGTTGCCAATGGCGATTTACCTGATTTTGATGGTTAAAAATAACCGCTCACTTGCCAGGGAGGCGGTTATTTTTGCGTCTTGGAATCATGCTTTCCATGCACGTAACCAAGACTATAGAAAGTCGCACAAAGCGAGATTACTGCAATCAGATCACTAATGGTCAGCATAAGCCGGTCTCCTTTCCAAAGATTTCTCTTTTCGAGATTTATCTATGTAATCGGAGCTAAAACTCTCCGCAAAAAGTAAATCGCCTAATCGTCATAACATTCCAGAGAACGTGGCAACACCTTTTGGCTTAAAGCCAATTTTATTGTAACAAAAGAATTCTCAAAAATCAACTAATATAATTTAAAATTTTGTATTAGGATTTTTAGTACTAAGTTATAAAAATTTTGTAAAAACTTACCATCTAAAAGATGCCTGCCGCATTCCTTTCATACGTCAGGCATCTTTTCAATATTTGCTTACATTTTTTTCTGTTACCAGAAAATACCATTCTGATCCATTCTCTTAATTTTCCTCATACTCTTCCCCTTTCACACTCAAATTCAAATATTCCGTCGGGCATCCCTCCGCAGAAATTTTCACTTTAACAGTACCTTCTTTTTCTCCTGCCCGGATCACCGCCAGTGCATATCCATCGTAGGTTTTCCACATATGGTCGTCGTAGCTTCCCAGCGATGACGGATCCGCATTTCCAAATGCCTGCAAGGTTCCTGTGCCTTCGACTTCTACTGATATGGTCTTTTGGTCTGACAGATTTTCTCTTCCCAAAGAATCTTCCAGTTTTATTGTCACAAATGCCAGATCTTCTCCATTTGCCTGCATTTCTGTCCGATCTGCACTTACCATAAGGCGACTTTCCCCGACAGCACTTTCCAATTCAAAACTGCCAGTCTCCTGACCGTTTTCATAGCTTACTGCTTTTAGCACTCCCGGCTGGTATTCTACCTGATAGGTTGCCGTAAAATCGTTTTCTTCTCCCGTCTTCTCTCTTCCAAGTGACCTGCCATTTAAAAATAATTCTACTTCCTCTGCGTTAGAATACACGTCCACACTTGCTTCCTGACCTTCATATCCATTCCATGTCCAGCATGCCACGTTGTCTTTGAACATCCATGCTGTTTTAGAAGAAGTCTGTCCGTTTCTGTTCATGCGCATCACCGCTATATATGGCTCTTTTCGGATTCCGTATACAATTTCCCTGAAATAGCTGATCGGTCTTCTGTAGCCAATAAGGTCGATGTCACCGATATAAGCAGCTCGTTCTGGAAATTTATTAGAAAAGTTCATGCTTCCATCATAATGGAAAATGCCGCACCCAGCCTCTCCCAGATAATCATAGCCTGCCCACGTGAAATCTCCTAAAATATGCGGATATCTTTTTACCAGCCCCCACAGTCTTACAATATCTGCCGGATAGGTTTCTGCACCGATCAGCGTTTTATTCGGACATAACTCTTTTTCCAAAACATGTCTTCCCGTCAGATAATTCAGACCTATGATATCAGAAGCCATTGTACTTTCCTCAAGTGCCTCCGTCACTGCCGGATGTGTTGCAAACTTATCACTTGCTGTCATACTCATATACGCGTTTATCGCATTCAGGGCATTTGCCCCGGAATCATCTGAAGATTCTGTTTTTGTTTCCAGCAAATCTTTTATAATATGTTCCATCCCACAACCATATGAAATTGCCATTGATCCATTCATTGCATCTGTTGTATATCTCGTATCATCCAGTTCATGAAATCTGTTGCATATTTTCCGCTTGATATGCGCACCTGAATCCAGACCAATTTCCGGTATCTCATTGCCTGCCGAGTAAAGAATAACGGATGGATGGTTATAATCCTTTTCCACCATCCTCTGTATTTCCTCTTCCCATATATCAGTAAATTCGAATGCAATATCATCTATATTTTTGTGATATGTCCATACGTCACTCAGTTCGTCCATCACAAACATTCCCAGTTTATCCCATGCGCGAAGCATGGCTTTACTCATGGGATGATGAGCGCTTCTGATACAATTAAATCCTGCCTGCTTTAACTGGCTCACTCTTCTTTTCTCTGCATCTTCAAATGTTGCTGCCCCAAGGATTCCGTTATCATGATGGATACAGGCTCCCCGTAATTTCAAACTTTTTCCATTCAGTTGAAGCCCATTTTCCGTATCCAACATCAGCGTCCGAATTCCAAATTTTTCTTCTTCCTCATCCATGAGCTGACCATTCTCTGTTGCCCATATTTTATACTGATACAGATGAGGTGTTTCACAATTCCACACTTTCGGATTCTGAACCGTCAACATCTGATAGATTTTTTCCCTGCTGTTGCCGAATATCGTTACTTTCACTTTATCCTGCGCGCAGATTTCTCCTTCATCATAAATTTCAATATGCAGATAAACAGTTTTCTTCCGATTACTTCGATTCTGGATTTCTGTCTTTATTTCAAGATTTGCTGTTCCATGATTGACGTAGTTTGTTTTTATCTGCGTGCTGTCAGCCGGGAAAAAAATCGCATTCCCTGTCAACAATTTTACATCTCTGTAAATACCGCTTCCAGAATACCATCTGCTATTGGGTGCAATATTATTAGCAATCACCCGGATTTCATTTTTCTCCCCATATTTCAGGAAATCATCCAATGTTACATAAAAATTAGAATATCCATACGCATGATGCGCTGCCAGCTGTCCATTCACATAGACAAATGATTAACATAAAAAAGGGAAAAGCCGTTTTTCTATCTATCGGCTTTTCCCTTTTTACAATTTAGCTTATTTTCTCGCTTATTTCACATCCGTAACTTCATATCCGGCATCCACAACCGCCTGCTTTAATGCATCTGCGGAAGCATCGCCGGTTACGACTGCATTCTTGTTCTCAAGGCTTACGGTAACATCTGTCACTCCTGCAACCTCTTTTAATGCTTTCTCTACTCTTGCCTGGCAGTGTCCACACATCATGCCTTCGATTGAAATTGTTGTTGTCATTGTCTCTTCTCCTTTATCGTTATGATTTAATAAGACTGCCGCACGAAGTGCGTGTAGATCACGATCATAAATCGCAGATTTATGATCTATTGTTTCTGTTTCGTGATTCCGTCTTTCCTCTTCGTCCACTTTCTCTGCCTGCACCGGTTCCACGGCATCTGCCAGTGCCATGATCTTCACTTCCGACAGCGTGCCTGCCTGTTCGGTCTGCACCTGTGCTGCCTTCGCATTCTTATCGTCATGCAGCTTCACCCATCTTAACCGGAGTGCGTTGCTTACGACACACACACTGCTTAAACTCATGGCTGCGGCACCGAACATCGGGTTTAACTTAATACCGAAGAACGGGTACAGCACACCTGCTGCAAGCGGAATGCCGATGCTGTTGTAGAAGAATGCCCAGAAAAGGTTCTCCTTGATATTACGGATCACTGCTTTGCTTAATTTTACCGCACCTGCGGCGTCAAGTAAATCATTTTTCATCAGGACGATGTCCGCGCTCTCGATTGCAACATCTGTTCCTGCTCCGATCGCGATACCGACATCTGCGGAGGCAAGCGCCGGTGCATCGTTGATTCCGTCACCGATCATGGCAACTTTATGTCCCGCCTGCTTCAAGGCGCCGATTTTCTCTTCCTTCTGGGTTGGAAGCACACCTGCGATGACCTCGTCAATGCCGACCTGCTCTTTGATCGCCTGTGCGGTCACTTCATTGTCACCGGTTAACATAATGACATGGATGCCATATTCACGGAACTTCTGGACGGCTGCTTTGCTGGTTGGCTTTACAACATCTGCCACCGCCACAATTCCAAGGAACTGGTTCTCAGTTGCAAAAAGAAGCGGTGTTTTTCCCTGCTTTGCAAGTGCGTGGATCTGCTCCTTCTGTCCTTTAGACAGGGCAATTCCCTTTTCCTCCATCATCTTCTCATTTCCGGCAAAATAGTGTGTACCGGATACGGTTCCCTCGATTCCCTTTCCGAAGGAAGCGTTGAAATTGGTTACTTTTTTCAGTGCGATCTGGTTCTTCTCACAGTAGTCCACGATCGCCTCTGCAAGCGGATGCTCACTTCCTTTTTCCAGGCTTCCTGCAATGTGAAGCAGTCTGACTGCAGGCTCTGCACTCCGGTCAGTCTTCTCTGCTCCCTGCGCTGCACCAAACGCACAGAGAATATCGGTTACAACCGGCTTACCCTGTGTGATCGTTCCGGTCTTGTCTAAGACAACGGTGTCGATCTGATGGGCGGTCTCAAGCGCATCTCCAGACTTGATCAGGATTCCGTTCTCCGCACCTTTTCCGGTTCCTACCATGATGGCAACCGGTGTAGCCAGACCGAGTGCACACGGGCAGGAAATAACAAGAACTGCGATTGCAGTGGACATGGCGAATTCGAACGTCGCACCGGAAATAAACCAGATGATTCCTGTAATGATTGCAATTGTAATAACAGTCGGAACGAAAACACCTGCGATCTTATCTGCCATCTTGGCGATCGGCGCCTTACTTGAGGATGCCTCCTCCACAAGCTTAATGATCTGTGCGATTGTCGTATCTTCGCCGACCTTTGTCGCTTTCGCGCGGATTAGGCCGGATTTGTTCATGGATGCGGATACGATCGTGTCGCCCTCCTGCTTCGGTACCGGAATACTCTCACCAGTGATTGCTGATTCGTCGAAAGATGATTTTCCCTCCACGATCACACCGTCCACTGCGACAGCCTCACCCGGTTTTACGAGAAAGACTTCGCCATTTTCCACATCTGCTGCATCGATCACCTGCTCTTTGCCGTCTCTTATAACCGTCACAGTCTTCGGGGCAAGGTTTAGAAGCTTGGTAATTGCTTCGCTTGTCTTACCTTTGGACTTGGTCTCTAAATATTTTCCAATCGTAATCAGTGTCAGGATCGTTCCTGCTGATTCGAAATAGAGGTCATGCGCGTACTGATGTACAACTTCCATATCCCCGTGTCCCATGCCGTAACCGATCCGATAGATGGCAAAAATTCCATACAGGATTGCTGCCCCGGCACCGATGGCGATCAGACTGTCCATGTTCGGGCTTCTGTGCCACAGTGTCTTGAAGCCGTTCTTAAAGTACTTCTGGTTCGCCACAAGGATCGGCAGAAGCAGTAAGAACTGGGTAAAGGCGTAGGTCATGGCGTTCTCATTGCCGTGTAAGTAGTTCATGGTAAATGGCGGCATCGGGATATTTAACCACTGGTAAATCATATGTCCCATGGAGACGTACATAAGCGGGATCCAGAAGATTAAGGACACGATCAGTCTTTTTTTCATATTCTTCACATTCTGCTCCACGGCTGACAGCCCGTTTCCGACTGCGCCGCCCTGCTGCCTGGAAGTCTTTGCCCCGGACTTTGCGTGCTCGTCCTTCACCGCTGCGCCGTATCCTGCATCTTCCACTGCCTTAATGATCCCGTCCGTATCTAGCTTATTCTCATCAAATTCGACCTGCATGCTGTTCGTCAGCAGATTCACGCTGACGTTCTCCACCCCGGCAAGCTTGCCGACGCTCTTCTCCACATGGGAGGAGCAGGCGGAACAGGTCATTCCTGTCACATCGAATCTCTCTTTCATTGGTCTTTCCTTTCTGCTGTCTTAGTATATCCGTTTTGCTGTTTCTTACATGTCCTTCGGATTATCTTCCGGTCCTTTTATTTCATCAGCTTTTTCAGAAGCTCGCACAGTTCATCCACCGCTTCCTCGTTGCCTTCCCTGATATCCTCCGAAACACACGTCTTGATATGTCTCGCAAGCAGTTCTTTGTTGAAACCATTGAGCGCTGCCTGTATCGCCGATACCTGCGTCAGGATATCCACACAGTAACGGTCATCCTCCACCATCGCCTTGATTCCGCGCACCTGTCCTTCGATCCGGCTTAAGCGCGTCATAAGCGCTTTTTTCTCGGCTTCGTCACGCTGTTTGTGCTTTACGTTGTCTTCGTCTTTACAGTTGCAGCAACATGTCATATCTGATTCCTCCCTGCTGGTTGCGTTGTTTTCATATACCCCTATGGGGTATCTTGAATATAGCGCGGATTCTTCCTTATGTCAAGTGGGCTTTTAAATTTTCTAGTGATATTTTTTCTCTTTAAAGGGGAAGTATTCTTAGGGACGCTGCCGGGGGATAGGCTGTGAAAGCCGGAAAAGAGCGGGACGCCCGCCGAAAACCATTACGCTGGGAACTCCGACAAGACCCTGGTTGATTCTCGAAGCCATTGCTGAGAGAATCGACCGCTTAGGGGCTCCTCGGAGTTCCCGGCGTAATGGAATTTCGCAGGGTTCCTGCCAGCCTTTCCGCTCACAGCCTAACAATCAGGGCGGTTTCATAATGCCACATCCAAGTGGACTCCGCCTTCCCGGCGAGCCAATTACCCTTCCAGCACCTCATTCATCGCCTCCATCTTCTGCTCCGCCTCATAGATGAGCCTGCTGCACTCTTTCAGTTCATCCCCGAAGTCGGTTGTATTTCCCTGATACAGCGACTTGTACTTGATATCATGTTCGAGGCTCGCCCACAGATCCATCGCCTGTGTGCGGATCTGCAGCTCTACCGGCACCATCTGCTTCTTGTTCATGAAATAGACCGGCACACGGATTAACATATGCAGGCTCCGGTAGCCATTTGCTTTCGGTTCCTCAATGTAATCTTTGATTTTCATAATGACAATATCGTCCTGCGCTAAGATTCTGTCACGGATCAAATACACATCCTTCATATACGGACATACCACACGGATGCCCGCAATATCGTAAATGTTGTTGCAGGCTGCGCTCAATGTCAGCGGATATTCTTTCTTCTGCAGCTTGCCAAGAATGCTTTGCGCAGATTTCAATCTCGTATCAATATGGTGGATCGGACATCTTAGCTTCCGGTACTTGAATTCATCTTTGATGATCTCCAACCTTGCAGTGGTCGCGCTCATCGCTGCACTGTACATCCGAAGGATCGGATCGATGCTCTGCGAGAATTCCTCCGTCATGTCTGCTAAGCGCTCCATGCTGTTTTCCTGATTAAAGTGAACCGGTACGAGACCGTTTACCTCAAATACTGTCTGATCTTCATAGGCATCGTTCACTACGACTGCCTGCTCCTGTTGGTTCATACTCCCTGCCCCCGTTATTTTTCTCCTATTACTGTCCGCACTGTGATTGCAACCGGCAACTTTTTCTCTTATGCGCGTTTCCGCCTCCCAATTTTCTTACACAGAACGCTTATTATTTATATTAACAGATAATCGTAAAGCTCTTATGAAACTCTCATTAAAATTCTATTAAATATATTTTGGTCCACACCGCATATGGTACGCTCTTTTTCATACCCCTTTTCCCCAGATCATCCTGGAAAAAAATACCGCACACATAAAACGTTCTCCGCCGGATTGTCCAACGGATACGTCTTATATGTGCGGCACTACTTTTAAAACAAAATCAAATGCCTATGCATTCTTTCCTGCCTCTTATAATTCCACGCCACAGCCTTTTAACAGCTCTCTTGCGGAATCTAAAGAATCGACTCCATGCAGGTTCTTAATTGGGGCGAACTCTCTCTCCCTTACGACTTCGTATGGAAGGCAGTCATCCATCATGTGAACCATATCGAGTACAAGTGTCTCGAATTTGTAGCCGTTTGGCTGTTCCGGCTTCACGAAGTTACCCTCTTCATCTACGTGTGGGATCTTCTTCTCTACTACGTGGATCGGCATGTGTGCATTTGCGATCTGCTCTAATTTTTTCTCGGAGAACAGATAATTCAAGATCACGCCGAATCCATACTGTAAATCGCCATTTTCTTTTCTCGCAGTTGCCATCTCCTCGGTCATCTCATAATACTCTGCGATAGATGGTCTTCCATCTTCGGTACATAAAACGCCAACTTTTTCATCCGGTGCTGCTTTTCTTACAACTTTCGCGCCGCTCTCGCATCCGGATACAATCGTTGCACCAACGAAAAGCGGGTCTGCGATTCTCTGCAGGCAGTTATCCACTGCGAATACATTGAGCCATTCAATTCCTCTTGCATGGATATCCTCTAACAGTCCTGCTTTTACCATAGAGCCGAACCAGCCACCATTTCCATTCGGGGACATGGCAACCTCTGTGTCGGATACCATGTATACACGACCATCGTAATCACATGCCGGTACCATCTCCTGAACGAAAAACTTCACATAATCCTTTGGATATCCGAAGTAATTGTGTTCCTCGAAAAATGCTACGGTGTCCTTGTTATTGATATTACTTGTCATAATGTACATTGGCACATAAACCTCTGCCTCTGTCGTAACATCCATCAGGTTGTGGAACAGCTGCTCAAACAGATATAAGTCTCTGTTCACACCGATATTTAACGTTCCCTTCGGTCTGTCAAGTCCAAGTCTTGTTCCCTGTCCGCCTGCTAAAAGGACAGCTCCGACTTTTCCGGCACGGATCGCTTCAAGACCTGCTGCCCGAAACTCCTCGCTTCTCGCCTCGATCTCCGGAACCTCCACTGCGTCAAGCGGTGCGAATACACCACGCTCGTTGACAGTCTCTTTTCTCTCTATGTTATCTAAAATAGAAAAATCAATCTCATCTAACGCTTTCTTCAGCGCTTCCCTCTGATCTTCTGTTCCTCTTTCCATACATGCTTTCATGTATGTCTGCTTCTCTTCCTCCCAGATATGCATTTTATCCTCCCTGTTCGTTTTGAACATTCTCTTTTTGATTAAGCTAACTTTTATCATAGCATAAATTATGCGCTAGCGCAAACATATGATTTATGTAGTTCAAAATGAATTCATATATTAAATAATTCAATAAAATTGATTAGACTTGATTCCCTATATAGTGGTTCTTTCTCATTTCTTTTTTTCTTAACTGACTTTACATACCCTTTCAGATATGCTTCAAATTCTTTTTGAATTATTTCTATATCATTTTTTATGCGTTTATATTGTGAATTTGGAATTTTTAACTTAATCTGTGGTTCGATATACTTACTGTCATTAATTATCATCGCATAACGATAATCAAGACCTGCTTTTTCTCTTTTCGCAGATGGAATAGAATGACCAATCCTGCCATATTTCCGGATTTCATCACCCAAATTATTTCTAAGAGGGATATAATAATTATTATTATCTATTTCAACTTTTACACACAAATGTGTTCTTTTCGACTGCTTACTAATATTTCCAGAATCTAATACCTTTACTAAATTCACATGTTCCTTAAAATAACATTCTCTTATATAACATAATGTTGGTTCCATATATCTCCTTTATCTCTATAAACGTAAAAAGGGAACCTTTTCAGTTCCCTTAAAATCCAATCTCTTCAGCTTTTTTTAGACAGGTACATCTGACGAACCCCTCACAATTTCTTCAGTTTTTTTTCGCCGGGCACATCTGACAAACGCCCCATTAGAAGCTTTTGCTTCTATATATAGAATACATGCAAATCTGTCTTATGTCAACTATAAATTTCTTTTTTCTCTTTTTTTGTAAAAAATATACTTTACATTTCCAGCTGCCTTTGCAGTTCTTTCTTCTCCCTGTTTCTATCATATGTTTTAACACTTTTCATTGTCCTTGTTACCGGGTTCACTTGTCCCCAGGTATGCCGCTGTGCCGAATAATATTCGCGCTGCTGTTTTTTACTGCGCTTATCCATCGTTACATACGAATTCATCTGCATTCACCTCCTACCAATCTTCATCAAACTCATCCATTGCATCGTCCACCCCATCCGTATAATCCGGATCTGACCCATACCTGTCTTCATCATAATCACCATCATCATAAATTGCATCATAAGCGAGAATAATATTCTTTATAATCTTCTTCATAATACCCTATTCAATGTAACGTAACAGGCATGATAGAAACCTCGGCGGAAGAAGTCTCTCCAAGGAGAGCCTCTCCGGATTCGGCCATACGTTCAGTAAAGTCAGCATCGTTGACATGAACGATCATCTGCTTGCGGCAGTTGATCTTCTGCCCGCGATGGCTGGCTTCAATCTGGTGCACAGCAGCAGCACGCTTGCGCTCGTCCCATTCCCGAGGATCAGGAGCATTTTCGAGAAGGATCCGTTCATTCAACAGAGGTTCAAGTTCTGCACGGCATCTGGCAAGTTCCTTCTTCTTGCGCTCACGGATAGAAACAAGGAAAGCATTCTCGTCCAGAGAGAACGCAAAGGACAGAAGTCCGGTTGCAGTAGTCACAAAAGCTGTAATCAAAGTTACACCATATTCTGCCAGAGAGTAGGAGTCCTTGCCTACAAACTCGCCTGCGGCATTAATGGTCCCATAAGTGGCATCCATGGATCCCCAGCGAATCATAACAGAGGCCACAACAGACAGGATGAACATACTTGCCAGACCAACACAGCTGATCCAGAACAACGGCTTGGAAGTGAACTTCTCACCCCTGTGAGAAAGAAATGTACCAAGCGCCCACATGGAGCCGTCAGACATAACGGACATGCAGATAACGATGATCATCAGAAGCGTTGCGTTGGAGAGCAACACTGTCTGGAGGAAACTATAGTTTACGGCCGCATCTACAATCATTGCAACAATGGTAATAGGAAGACCAACAGAAGTGGCAAAACGGCCAATACGAACCTGAAACTGAGGGCGCAGGTCTTCGAGGGGCTCGATCTCAGCCTTGAGCTCTGCAGCCTTCTCCTCAAGCGGAGAAATCTTACGCTCAAGAGCAGCTTTTCGCATCTCTCGTGCAGAGCGGATGCGGACAATCTGATTCTCGTTATTGGCGATAGCGGCTTCATGCTCAGCGTAAGAATGTTCCCTTTTAACATCGGGGTATTGGTCGCATTCGGTACCGGCAGAATGGCGGTCACAGGTAGCAATCACTTCGTCGGCATAGTTCTCGACATCATGATAGCCAGCTTCAATAACTTCCGTTTTATTCATAGGGTAATCAGCTGTAACGAAATTCTCAAGCCCATAGCCGTAAGTGGGCAGGGATGCAGGAACATAGTTGTCTGTCAGGACGTTGTAGTTGGCAGCTTTCTTTTTACTAAAAATACTCATTTTTTTACCTCCTTAAGGATGGAATTGATAGCGTTCCAAGTGCCTTCATGGCTTACAAGAATCTTCTGAGCACAATCTTCAAATATAATGATAGGAAGGTTGTGCTGGTAGACAGGCTTCATCAACAAACCATGACCATAGCAAGAGAAAATGCTGAGGAGAATTTCAGCAGTTGCTTCCATCTGATCATGAGCCGTGTCAACTTCAGCACGGATGTTGTTGGTAATGTTTGCCAGTTTTTTCAGGATTTCCTGGCGTTCAGCCTCGCAGGAAGCACGCTTTCCAGCAGCTCTCTCGTTGGCACGCACCTGGGCATTGCTCTCACTATGGGAATCCTGGCTCTTGCCAATGCTATCCATCGCTGAGGAAACAGCAACGTAATCAATCAACAGCTGATCCGCTTCAGCCCAAACACCGGAAAGCTTAGCCTCTGCCTGTTCACGGCGGATAATACAAGCATTACGAAAACGTTTAGTCTGACCCGTAACATAACCAGAAGAAATGATATTGGTATCAGGGTCAAGCCCACCCGTATGGAGGATCTTTCCGTGTAGGAATCCTCTGACCCAGATAAAAAACCGGGGGGTGCGGATACCTTTCATAGGAAGAATCGTCTTAAATTTACTCATTGTAAACTCTCCTTTCTTAAGCGGCACGATTGATATCAAAACCGCAATAGTGGTAGCAATCCTGTTTGTCATGATTCATTTTGATTTTCTTCATAATCAATCCTCCCAAAACAGATTATTCTTACTATAAATCACAAAAACTATAATTTAAATTAACCTCCACTTTACATTTCGTAGATTTTTAGCAATTGCTTGCATTACTGTTTCGCCCCATTACAGAGCACATACTGTGTACACACTGAAATGCATGTTCTTCATTCAGCAGTGCGATAAGGAGTGAATGAACATAAACACCAGGAGTGCTTTAAATGGTAATGACCGGTCTTGAAAGAGCACTTTCAAAAAATCGCTGATTTAGAGTATCAAAATCATCTTCCAAGAACACAGCTTCGTCAGATACTTTCATTTGAACATTCCTCCGGCAAAAATTTCATACCCTTAGTATAGTGATTCCACGGATAAATCACATAAACCACCAGTTAACAAAAAGACTGATCCCTTGTCAGATATCTTATTAGCGGCATCGATTTTCGTGCACGACAGGTTCTGGGGCAGTACATCATAAATTCCGTCTATGATTCCGGTAAGGTTCTTTTTATTCTTGACAGTATCCAAAACGACAGTAAGTTCACCAACTTTGGCAGATTCCAAGTCATGAATCCGCTGAATGAAGATGTTGATCTTTGCTATGACTTTCTTAAGGTGTCTTCCCTTAAAGAAATCAACCGTCTCCGTAGTCTTCTCATAGATCTTGGATTTGAGGATACAAAGACTATGAAGGTGGTCAGTTAAGGCGTACATCTCAATCATATCAGATATGCACTTTGTTGATACGTACATATAAACCGGTGGTTTATCGCTTTATAGGAATAATGCATTTACAATATGGATATACGGGAGCGATAAAAATGCCTGATATACATGTTATTAAGAAGACAAACCTCTATTGTGGACAAGGACGAACTGATGCGAGAACTTGAAACAAAATTTGAAGAGCTTTTCAAATCAGATGATGAATAGAAAAATTGATGATTTTTTTGCGAACAGGAGTTACCGTTCGTGGTTGCTCCCGTTCTTTATTAACTATCAGTTTGTCAAAATTGGTGTGTTCCAGTTCAACCTGAACGTGAACTGTACGAGTTGAAAAGGAGGTGTCTATGCGAGATAATTCAACTATGACAAACATAGAATTTCTGCTCAATATTGTCTGGAAATATATCATCGGATTTGTTTGGTATAAGAACCTTCTGTTCCGTGTCCTTCCACACCATGATGTGTATGAGTCGCTCCAGATTTTCTTTAAGATGATGCTTATTTCTGCAGTATTTTTCATGACTGCATTACGTCGTTGGAAAAACGGATGGACATCTATCGCCAGCTTTGTTCTGCCATTCGGCATTTATACAATGATGACCTATGCAACAACTTCAGCATTGTTTATTCAAATTGTGGTAGGTGTATCGGTTTTGGCTTCGCTCATATATTCCGTTTTACTGCTTGCCAAAAAGATAAATTATACAGGAAAGAAAGCGCGCAGGAGAGTATATCAAAATCGCATTTCGAGATGTATATACTCGATTTCCTGCATAATGGCAGTTGCAATGTTGATCCTTATAGTTGGTATTGGCTGGAAAGGTTATTTTGGCACGGCACTTGTGTCCTCATCCGTAGAAGCTGAAGGAACTATTCATGACACTAAAAATGAAGATATTATTGAAGCAAATATGGATACTGTCCTGAAGCTTAGACCGATGATTTGGGAGAGTTTGAGTACATATGATCGAATTGACGTGCTTCAGACAATTTGTAATATTGAAGCACATTACCTTGGATTGAGTGATCCTATTACTGTCCAGGGAGATAATCTATCAACATATACGCTTGGATCCTATGCAGATGATCTGAGATTAATTAGAGTTAACCTTGACCATATCGAAAATGACTCTGCCGAAGAAGTATTATCCACACTTTTACATGAGATTTATCATAGCTATGAGCACCGTCTGGCTGATGTATATGATAATGTTCTGCCGGAGTATCGTGATCTTCGCTTGTTCCAAGATGCTTTCTATTATTCGTATGAGGTTGATGCTTATATTAATCCAGGGGAAGATTACTACGGATATATGAGTCAGCATTTGGAAATGGACAGTGAAAAATATGCTGAATTTGGAGTGCAGGAATACTACACTCGTATCGAAACGTGGATTGAAGAAAATGAACCAGAGATATAGGCTAATGAAACCCCTGTGAGACTCCCTCCACTCCTTAAGGTGCACGCTCTTTCCTCTCATCTATCCGCCACATTTACTCGTACTTCCAGCAAATTTGGGACTTCATCCTCTTTTGCAGACCTATCCGTATTTCCGAGCCTTATATGTGATTTCTATCCGTCGGACCAAGAGTTTGCTTACATTATGTGAAGCTTCACATAATGGGTATTATGAAAAGCTACAGCTTCCTTCAGATTTCATCTCACGATAAACACCCTTTCTGTTCAGCTATACACTTTCTCGTTGCCTAGGCGTGTTTGAGACTTACACCTGTTAGGGCGCGCCCATGGCGCACAAACCATGAAAGGGTCTGGCTTCCGCCAGACCCTCATCTTTGCCCCTCATGAAAGACCCTCACAAAGATTCCTCAACAACTATGCTGTTTTTATTGCGAAACCCTCACGAACTTTGATTATCCATTCATCTTCACACATTTTTTTATATTTTAATAAAGATTTTCAGGTAGCAAGCAGGAATTCCTCATAGGTAAGGTAAAACTTTTCATAATTTTCATGACTGTTTTGGGAATATCGTGTCAATTCCTCATAGGTAAGGTAAAACGATTGTGAGTCACAATTAATCACCGATGGTGATAAAAGTGTCAATTCCTCATAGGTAAGGTAAAACTTATCAGAAATGGAAAACCAATAGCTAATATAGTTAAGTGTCAATTCCTCATAGGTAAGGTAAAACAGAAAAACTATGAAAGAAATGACAAAAGAGCAGAGAAAGTGTCACTTCCTCATAGGTAAGGTAAAACAACTGATTTTATCAGCTTCTATTACAAGAATACTCTCAAAATCTTCTCAAATCAACCCTTTTTCATCAAAAAAGTCCGTCGACCTCTCTTCTATCTAAAATCCCACGAAGCCTTATAAAATCTAGCTTTGTGAGTCATTTAAAATTTTATTATATATGTAGTTTATAGATCGACTTTTTTTTCATTTTCTATCAAATTTGGAGCTATTTTAAGGATTTTACGACCATTGGAGTGCCCGGAAACCGCATAAATACTGGGTTTGAGATCGACGGACTTTTTCACAGAAAATTGTCGTGTATATCGTAGCTTCCGAGTATTTCCTTGTTGGAATACTTCAAAGAATCGAACCGGTAAATAATAATACTGTCCTCATCCGTCTCTGCTGCTTTCTTCAGTTCATTCTTTAATTTATTCAGCTTTGCTTCGGTAATCTGTCCCTCAAATACAGATTTCTGTATATGTGTCAGATACTTCCGACAAATCTTTAACATCTTACTATTTCTCTTTACATTGACATCATAAGTCACAATCACAAACATCTCTTCCCCTACACATATTTATATGGTCTATAGTTTTCCCCTGTTTCTACGAATTTCTTAAGCTTCTGTATCTCACTTCGGATCAAATATTCATAAGTTCGCTCCTGCCCGTCTATTGTCAGTTTCTGATATAATTTATTTTCAAATTCTGTGATAAAAACCTTCTTTGCTTTTTTGTTCAAATAGATACCATCTTTCTCTACCTGTATAAAGTCAGATGCTGTTATCATCTTTTTATTAATCAACGTAAAGATCGCCCGATCCACAATGATTGGCTTAAATAGGTCTGCAAGATCCAAGTTCAAACTTTCCGGGCGGGTGCCTGCCGCATGTACAATTCCAATTCGAATATCAAGATGTGTGCGGTTAATCTCATTGGCAATTTTCTGATACAGCAAAGTATTTCCAAAACTAATCATTGCATTCAGTGGATCCTGCGGTGGACGTCTTGTCCTTTTTTCGAAAGTAAAATCATCATCTCCCAGAATTTCATTAAAACACTGATAATACTTCTGCCTTGCCTGCGCTTCCACCATCATCAACTGCGTGATATCTTTCGCTTCATTTAATTTTTTAATGAAAGCTGACAGTTGCTCCACATTTTCTCTTAATACTTTAGATGCCTTTCTTCGCTCATAATATCGAATATTAGCACGCAAATTAGACACGCTTGCTATTTCTAACTTACGTGCCAGCCCCATGCGGAGTTCCTCTGTATCATAAATCCGCAGCTGCTTTAATTCTGTTTTAATATTTCTACGGTTATTCTGTGGTACAAAAGATCCCACTTTTTCCCCGTATTTATCTATCAGGCAAATATTCAGTCCACTGTCATTTACAAATTCAAAAAAGCTTCCTGTCAAAATTACATTGGAATAAATATAGAGAGAATCTGTTGTCTCCACCGGAATATACTTTTTTCCCTCATCATTTTCGAATAACAGATTAAAATCTTTCTTTGTCAATATCCCTTCATTAATCAGATGATAGGTTCTGTCAATTCTCTGAATTCCAGTTGTATACCAGTCTCTATATACGGTTCTGTATGCTTTCTGTTCTTTTTTTATAAGAATATGTCCGTCTTTTTCTTCAAATCTGTAGCTCAAATATTTCCTGTTAATTCCACGGTAAATACCTGTTTTATTATTATTCAGTGGCAAATTTTCCCGTTCCGCCAGATGCCTGCTCACATCTGTAAAAATATCTTCTGCTTCCGAATACGTCCTGCAATATACGTTAATATCATCTCCAAACCTGCAAAAATGATATTTCTTCCTTTCCAGATAACGATCGAATTCTGTCAGATAAATATTTGCCAGCAGTGGACTTAATGGTCCACCCTGAATCACTCCTCTTTCTTTTTGCAGAAATATATGATCGTTCAGAACTGTGCAGGACAGGTATGCTCGAATCAGATATAAAATTACTGGATCTTTTACCTGTTTTTCTATTTTATTGTACAGTAAGTCCTGCTCAATATTGTCAAAATAGTCCTGAATATCAAATTCCACGCACCAGATGTGTCCTTCCTCCATATATTTTGCTGCCTGCTCCACTGCATCCATGACACTTTTATTTTCCTGATATGCATAAGAATATATCGAAAAACTATTTTTCCAGACAGGTGCAAGCTTCTGATATAAAGCACGGTAAATAAACCGGTCTACCGTATTCATCAAAGAAATAACCCGCTTTTTCCCTTTGTAATTTACAATTTCCTGCTGCTTGATTACCCCCAATGTATACGTCCTGTTCCTGATGGTTCGTTTTACATTTTCTCCATTGACTGCCCAATAATCCCCAAGTTCTGATACTTTTACTCCGTCAATTCCATGGCTGTCCTTTTTCTGTGCAAAATACTCCAGTGTCTCTTTCAGATTTTCTTCCGAAAGGACATCCTCGATGCTTATACCCATATATAAGTCCCTCCAAGGAAATCAGATCCTCTACAGAATCTGAAACATTCCAAATCCCTGTGCGTTCTTGGCTCCAAGTCCCGTCTGGTACAGAAAATCCAGATATTTCCGTTCTCCGGAAAGCAGGAATCTTCCAAACCATCCCGTAATATAATTCCCTTGATATTTCGTCACAAATTTTCTTTCTTTGCTCTCATCCATCTCTGAAATCTGGATCATGGATGTCGGCGCAACTCCGTAATACGCCTGATATTTCCGATAAAAATTCTGCTGAATTGCTCTGTAAAATTCCGGTTCATCAGGGCTGTAATAATATGTTGTTCCACTGTCTGCATCTGTCGTATATACTGTTACAGGTGAGCACATCTGAATTCTAAGTTCTGACTCTTCCACTGTATAATCAAACAGCTCCATCTCAATATCTCGATAGCATCTGTCCCCAAAGGTTATTCCATTTTTCCGAAAACTTTCAACAAGAAGATTCAGCAAAAGAGGTTCCGGGCTCCTGACTTCAAACATCACATTGGATTCAAAAATAATTTTTCTATTTTCAATCCTATAGTCTCCCTTTAACTGTCCAAACTGAAACATACGGTACTGCCTTTTTTCTTTTCCGAATCCTGCCTCATGCAAATATGTCGCATATCCGGGCAGGATTCCAAGAGAACGATATATGGCGGACTGTAAAATGTGATTATAATTGATTGGCAGGATTAACGGCTGTTCTAATCCAATATATACACATAATTGCATATTTTAACATCCTCTTCTCATACGGTTATTGTAATTATTGGGCTTTTTCTAATAGGATTTTCCTGGCTTTTCATTATAAGGAAGTGAAAAATTTTCTGTCAGTATTCCCGGCAGTGCTCTCTCAATTTTCATATCGCTGCGATCTTTCGCCATACCTTTTCCTGAAACTGTTGTATGATTATTGGAAAACCATTCATAACCATTTGTCAGTACCTCATCTTCCCGTTGTCCCTTTGTTCTTGGATAGGTAATGGCGATTCCCTCCGGAACGGTCTCAAGCCCTGCTATTTTGTAAAACTCATTTTTTACGCTTTCACTCAGCATCGCTTTTTCATAGGTTATTTTTTCAAATGGAATCTCTTTCATCTCATAACATAGTTTTCCATCTTCACACGAAATACAGCGTTCTATTACTTGTTCCACTATACAGGACACACTTCCATAACCAAGTGGTTTGGCTCCACCAAGCTTTAAGCCAAGTTTTTCTGTGCCACAATTTAAAATCCAAATCAATTGGTTCAATTGCTTCTCTGATATAGATTCAAAGAACACTTTCCCTCTGAATGTAATATTCGTTCTCACTGGTCGAATTGTTTTGTTAAGCTTTGAACCTTTCACTTTTTTATGAAGATTCACTTCTCTGTGATGCCAGTAATATTTGCGTCCCCGAAGTTCTCCTCTTTGTTCTGTTAATTTTCCATTTTGTACATTGTAATCATAAGTCCAGAATGTCGCATTTCCCGGTCTTTTCAAATAAAAATCCACATTTCCAAGCTTCGGTTCTCCAAGTGCATCTAACGTAATATTATCAAGTGCATCTAACGTAATATTATCAACTGCATAATAATCTTTCGGCTTCCGCTCTTTGGCAACATATAAATCGGAAAATCTGATTTTGGAACTGCATGCCTCTGTATTGTTACCTCCAATATGTCCAAACAGCTCACATGCCGGACAAAATTGATCTCTACACGGTGCGAACTGTCCCGCTAGCTCCCCAATATTGTGGTCTGACACTTCTTTGGAATATACCGCAGGTGCCAGATAAAAAACAGATTTTAAGCCTGCTAGCTTTGAATAATTTACAGGGAAAAATCCAGGTTCTGACTGTTTCAGGAATCTGTCAAGATCTGTTTTATAATCTTCATAGGCTTTCCTGTTCTCTGCCTGTAACGCTGGCTGTGACAGATATGACTCTAACACCGGGTATAATTTTCTTTTTATGATATCCACAGAAAGTATCGTATTCCCATTCCCTTTTCCATCATCTGGCACAAATATGTGGTAACGGGCTTTTTTTACTCCCTTTCCATGCTTAACTCCCATTCCCCATTTGATCAGATAACCCCTCTCCCGATATCTGGCTGATCTGTCAAATCTGTAATCTGTCAACACATCCGACGGTCCAATCTTGCCACTGTAATAGATTGCTTTCCCATTTACACACTGTTCAAATCCTTCCGGATTTTTTCCTCTCTGACTGGCAGTTCCAATTCTAACTGATATCGCCTTACACAGCTCGATTTTCCCATCCTCTGTCCGATGCAACAATGCCGATGTGAATTTTTCCCCGGTACGTTTCACCGGATATTCTTCTTCATTCAGAATTCCCATACACGAATCCGTCAGTGTCTCATACACATTCCTCACAACTCCACGAATCGCACTGCCCGGGATAACTGGTATATGATATTCCCCGTTGTAATGTCTTTTGGGATCCAGATCCGTATAGGAAAAGAAATCATATAATTTATGTTCCCCATCCATATCCGATACTCTAAACGCATTCTCTGAGCATGTATTAGGAATAAAAAGAGGTGTTTTTGTTGTAATTGTATATTCGATCACTCCTGTGTGCGTATCTACGTCCGTATAAGCACCTGCTTTTTTTGCCGGAAAACGTATAAAATTATATGGATTAATAAAATTCTCATATCGCTTCATTTCACTCACACCCTATCACCTCCATCAGCCGGTAATTTCTGATCTCTATAAGATCATTCTCATCGTACGAAAGATAATTGACTACTTTTATCCATCTGTCAGCATCTTCCGGCGAATATCCGTCTGTCAAAATTTTTTCCGTATAAATATCGTCATAAAGAACACTCGCATCGCTCACGACAGTTTCAATCTCACCCCGCCTTGAAAAAATCAATCGATATTCTTCCTTGTCATTAAACAAGTGCAGTTCCAATAAATTCTTCTTCCAATCTTCTCCATAGAATTCTTCCAGGCTATATTTCCGATATACAACTTTATCTGTATAAAGCGCATACATGATTCCTTTTTCTGGTGCCTTCTCTAAGTTCATGCCTGTTCTCCTCCTACAGTTTTCATATTTTCCAGTGTCTCTTGAATGATTTTCTCTTCCAGTCCTGCCTGTCCATCAATAAGAAGTTCTCCATCCACCCGGAATACTCCACGACCGACTGCAGTCTGCCCGCCAACTGCCAGCAGACCATTCTGCAGATCTTTTACTGCCAGCAGAACAAGCCCCAGTATCCACTTCTCATCCTGTGGATTTATTCCCTTCCTGACCGCGATCCGTAATGTAAAACTCCCATCCACATATATTTTCTCTTTATACAGTGTTCTCTGCTTTACCGAAGATTCAAAACGGCTGACCCCCGTCCTTACCATTACAAGTGGTCTGGCATTGTGGATTTCTGCTTCGCTGATTATTACGTTAGAGGAACATGCCTTTTCCTTTTTCACATATCCAAATGCTATATTAACAGCTTCTTCTCCCGGGGTATGGATTCCCTGCTGTTCTAATTCATCTAAAATTTTTTTCACTCTGTGGCGAATGGCTCCTGCAAAGCTACTCCCCGGTATCACTGCCATTCCATGATCTGTCAGATGCTCAAAATCTGGCTCTCCTTTTTTTGCTGCATACTGACGTATACTGATCCCACCATCCATCTTTAACGGTACTTCGATGTGGATCATCTGACATCTGTCCTGACTATATGCCTGCCACTTTTTCAATTCGTTATCTTTTTTTCTATATTCCGCTTCCTGATATGCATTTCTATATTCCAGATAATTGTCACGGTTGAAAGTACGGCTTGAAAGAAATTCTATCTTAAAAGCTCCAAATCCCCTAGTCTTCTTACACCCGATGTGGATTTCTCCTGTTTCTATCCCATTTAAGATTTCCGCCATCTCCTGCAACATTTCTTCTTCATCATCCTGTTCCCGGATTACAAGTTCCATGTAGAAATGTGCCTTTGCACCTGTTTCTAAAATTTCCAGCTCATATTTTCCTGCTGTCAATGCCGTCTTCTTTTCACTGAGTGCAACTCCGTCACGGATTCCCGTCACATATGTTTCCCCGAAAATCATATCTGTCAGTAACAGTGAACTCATCTTTCCATCATCATCTTTTCCAGAATAACCCATAAGGCATGCTTCATTCTTCTTCCTGCCAAGATAAGCGCGCATTGCTCCTGCCAGTGAACTTCCTGCCACAAACGGTCTGCCATCGCCATCCCTTAACAGATCCGAATCTGTCCACTCTCCTTCACCGGCAGATACACTGAGTGGGGATGTGAACTTTACCTGTACATATATAACGGTTCTTTTCACGATTTTATTCATTTCGCATTCCCTCTTTTCTCCAGCGACTTCACCAGATATTTCAGCTCTGTGATATAAGTTCTGTACACGCTTCTATACAGCTGCTCCTCGCTTAAACCAGTTTCAAATGGAATCTGATATAACTCTGTTATCTCCTGATAAACCTGCTGTTTTATCATACATGGATCTACCAGTTCTAATAACTTCTCACACAGCTTCCTTTTTGTATCCTCCTCAATTCCCGCTGCCTGTTCTTTCATTCCCTCATAATTTTTTTCATTTTTAAACATAACACGCATCTTACTGATTACCGGATTTAATGTCTGCTGTTTTAGCTGTACTTCCTTATGGGTGACAGCTGTCCTTAATCTGTATCTTACCGCTTGTTCCAGTTTACGGCTAAATTCTGCCTGCAATAACTTCTCTGCTATCACGGACTGTCCCAGTTTCTCCATGTTCCCCCTTCTCTGCTCTTCTGTCCGCTGTTTCACATAATAATCTGCTGTCCATACAGGTTCTTCTGCCAAAACCTCTCCATAACCTTCTGCCACACGTTCACCGATAAACTGATCTTTTAAAAGACCTGCATCCATTCCCTGCTCCGAATGCACGCAGACCACACTTCCTTTTCCAATTGCCGGGAATACCGGTTTTCTTTTGCCCCACGTTACATTGAAGCCTCCAACCATTGTATATTGCATATATGGTTTCGTTATTGCCAAATCCGAAACTCCTAATATATCTTCCAGATAATTCTTTAATGTCTCAATCTGGGTTACTGGCATTCCAGACTCATTGTAAAGAATCGTGTCCGCCAGGAATGTAATGACAAGATCTTTTACCATGTTTGAATCTTTTTGCAACACTTCCACTGCATCCAGCGTAAATTCCACATCTCCAAATTCGCTTGTCCTTCCATATCCCATTCTCACTTTTTTCAAAGCTGACACAGCATCTATGATCTGCTCTGCGCTCTCTCTATCCGCATACAGATAACCACAGAATGTCTGATCTTTACAAATCGCTGCCAGCTGATAGAAGCTTGATCCATCTTCTTTTCCAGTTGCACGTCCAATTGATTTGTCTTCCGGTCTTTGATGATGATAACTGATTTCTGTTTCCACTTCACATATATTTCTTTTGGCATCTATATAGGATATTCCCGCTGGTGTCATCTGAATTCCTTCTACATCCGGCTCACAAATCATATCCTTCAGCCATAGCTTTCCATCTGAATCACCAGATTGATCCTTGCGCTTTTGCAAAGAAATGCGTCCTGGTATACTTCTGCCTGCTATGCCCTCTATGTATGCGTTCGACACTTTCACATCATGTGCATCCATCATCTTTTTATATGCCTGTTCTCCCATAGCTCCTGCTATAAGCCCCAATATCTTTGATCCTGCAATATAATCCTGAGTCACTGCCTGATTTCCACTTGGTGCTTTACAGATTACTGCTGAATTCAAATGCACTCGATAGCCAATTTTATTGTATTCTCCAAGATCACTCTTTTCTATCTGAACATGGTTCCGGAAATCCGTCTTCTCATCCGACAATTCCATATTCACCAGTCCGAGCCCTCTTGTTCTTGCCACTCCAATATGTTTTACCAGTGAAACTGCCTTCTTTAAAACTTCTTTATCCTCTTCACAATTCACATCACAAGCTGCTTCCAGTCTAAGACCTCTTCGTACCACGCGGATTGTCCGCAGTGAATTGGTCTGCGCAACTCCTGTCTCAAGATCAACTGCTGTCTGCGTTCTTGTATAAGTATATTGATCCAACACATTCTGTGGACTTGCCATCTCATATACCTGAAGCATTCTTAAGTCTTCCACAACTTTGTCATAATCACAGATCAGGGCATTAGAAACAGAAAAACCTGCACTGGCATTTCCCTGTGCCCCAAATAATCGCTGATACTGCTTCTGTGTAATGAATCCCATGTCTGCCATTTCCAGAGCTGCTTCTCTAATACAGCCCTTTAATCTCTTTGCTGGAATGTACGGCAGACCATAAGAATCATACGTGACATCACTGTCCACCATACTGTTGTGTGTATCTCCAGACGTGGTACACAGATCACTGAGCAATTCAATTTTTATCTTCATACAGCTTATCCTCTCCCAAATACAAATCCATCACTTCCAATGCGTCATAGCATATCGCATACTGTCCGTCAAATTCCTCCAGACCTTCTATCTGCCTGGATTGCAGGAATGCAACTGTTTCTTCCATCTCATTCCGTCCTTTGGAAATTGCATCACGTAATGCTTTTGCCTTGCTGCGTGGCATTTTATTCACTTTCGCAAGCCAATTTTCAAATAATCTGACATCATACGCCTTATTTTTTTCATTCAAAATACTATTGCCCTGCTGCAATGGCACATAATACGGTCTGGCAAGCAGGCTTCCCATATCTGCCCGGTAATGCTTCTGCCTGTAATCAGCCAGATGAACTGCCCTGATATTCGTACAGATCTGAAAATCAAAAAAGTTACCGATCTGATCGGATTCTCCCCTGTTTTCGTTCTGTTTACCGCGCTTCTTTGCACTCTCACAGCACGCCTCAGCCACCTGATAGGCATCTGAAAATGGGAAGTGGCTGTTGAAATAGGCTATCCCTGCACAGGCACTGTATCCATTCCTGTCCCCAATATGTGTCAGAAAATAGTCTACGGCTGGCAGCGCAAGCTTTGCGTTGCAGACAAACGTAATATCATCACCGGCTACGATCATTTCCCGATACAATTTATATTTATTGTCTTTTTTTACCTGCGGGGATAAAGTTTCCATATAGTAGCACATTGCGTCAAACGTGTCCCGAAAATCTGATGCAATCTTCCCGGAAATTGCCCTCATTTTCGGCACTGCTTCCTCATACTTCAGGACTCCCTGCATCTGTTTCATAATAAACTGTCCCATACTATTTCCATCAATATGACAGATCGCAAGCGTCGAATTATCGCCTTTCTCTATTATCATATGATCGAAAACTTTTTCGCTTTCTCCTTCCTTCACAGCTGCTCTTTTCAGTCCTGCTTCCGTACACAACTGCTTTCCGTCCCTGTTCTGTGTAATCGGATATCCTGTAATAGAATCTGCTTTCATGAATGGGAACGCACCCACCGGCTGGGTCATTGGCATATATGCCTTAATACGGCGCATTTCTTCTTGAATCTTCTTATAATCGTCAGCATAACAATCTGTCTTTTCCACCACTGCTGTCGCCAGATTCAAAGAATAGGTCGCTTCCATAATATATTTTGCCAGAAAACGGTTCACCTTCTGACAAATTGCACCCTTTCGGAACAAAACGTATGCATTGCCACCTCCTACGAAGAGAACCTGCATCTGCACATTAGAATCCTGCAAAAATGCCAGTGCATCATCCTGCTCCCAATCCATCCTGTAAGCAGTCTGTTTCTCCTGTTTCACATTTTTTCTGATATACTCCCCTAATCCCTTGCGGATTACGTCTGCAATAAGTTCCGATGCTCCGATTATCTCCTTCGCTGCGTTACTCTTAAAAATATAGCTCTGTATTCCCCGGACATCATACATTGCCAGTACTGCCTTGTCTAAAAGTTCTTCTCTCATTTGATCTCCCTTAATTCTGTGATGACTGTGCTTCTATGTTCTGGTATAATTCTCTGCCAATCTGGATAAAATATTGTATGAACCAGTTGAGATCCTCTGGCTGCATTTTTGCCCCTGATCCCATATGATTAAAAAGATTTCTCTCATCCTTCAATATTTTATATAAGATTACCTCTTTATAAAGCAATGTGGCATTCGTTGCCAGTGACATCACTTTTACTTTTATCGTTTCCTTTTTCTTTCCAAAATTTTCATCTTCTCTTTTTACAGTCACACTATCTGAAAAATAAAGAGGATTATTTTTTGTCGGTAATCTCTTCATTCTTTCCCAATAGCTTGTACTTTCACTGGATCTTTTTATTTTTTCCTTTAAGATTGCCATATAGCCATCCAGATTTTCTCCAGCTCTTTTGTAAACATATTTGTTATTTTCTTCTATTATTTCAGTTTTTTTGAGTTCGTCCAAATCCAATGTTCTTGCCAGCAACGAATTTAATAATTTCGGCCAGTAAATATCTTTATAGACTACATCCTGTACCACTTCGCCATTTTTTTGCGTCACTTCAAACCTTAATATGTTTTTCTCATTCCATTCCTCTGGAATTTTTGCCTCCAGATAGGTAAGAGCCTGTTGATAAAATTTTTTGTGAAAGAACCATTCCATAATATCAAGTTTAGTAACCTCAGGCGATAATAGCTTCCCATAGTCTATCCGGATTTGGTTTATAAAAACTGAAAACAGAGGGTCCGTCTGATTCACATTTTCAATGTCAGTTTGCAGGTTTTTTAAAACTTTATCAAATGCCCCTATATTGCAAAACTGAATAGCATCTGCAAGTTTTTTCATACTTTTGATAACAGGTGGTATTTCTTTTAAACTTTTATAATAATCTTCTAACTGATCCGCTCTCCCGTATCTTATAAATTCATTCATTCCTGAAACAAAATCAAAAATGCGGTACGTCTCCGTCTGATCCATAATATAATTTTCTATTTTCCCATTTTGAAAATTAATAGAATATATGCCAGCCGGAATAACTTCCGCCATCTTTAATAGTGAAAATATGGCATTTGTCAGAAACGTCACATCCCGGAATCCCCCCTGTGTATCAATCCACACTTTCAAATTTTTCTCGCCATAAATAGCTGTTTTCTTTTCAATAACATGCTCTGCAATTGCAGCAATTGTTTTTTTCTTATCCAGTGCATCATACTGATCCACTCGAAATGGAATAAATGCAATATTGTCCACCTGCTCCATTTGCTGAATCCGTTTTGTATAAAATGTTACAGCAGACATCTTTTCCACTTCTTCCCTGTTTGAAGCATATATGATTTTCTCTTTTCTTTCGATCGTATCCGCAGTACATATCATCAATACCTCGTCAGGGCAATGTCCTCTTTTTACAAGCATTCTGGTAATCGGTTCCAACTGACTAATGTAAGGGTAGCTCTTATCTTCCCCCTCCCACGTAAACTGATTTTCCATCACTTTTCCCTCTCTGATCGGAAGTGTACTCATAGCAAGGATCAGTATATTATAATCTTCTGTTTTATTTGTCATTTTTTAATCTCCATACTCTCTAAACTGTACAAATTCAAATTTCACTTTTTTCTCAGCTCCACTATATACAACATTCCTGCGACTGCATGCGGCAACTACCGGAATATTTTTATCTCTCAGCTTATTAACTATACTATAAACCAATGTAAACTCTCCCTGACATAAAACATGCGATGGTTTTAATGCCATTATTTTCTGCAAATATTCTTCTGACAATTTTTCTATCATATTCTCATCCGCATACGGATCAACTTCGGGGAACGGGATATCTATAATCTCCCCAAATTTTCTTGCTTCATATGTCTGTTTTTCTCCCCATACTTCTGATGGGTGATTTGTGAAATTGACAAACATTTTGCAACCTTCCCTTTCACTATCTTTATTTTTATTCTATTTTTATAATAATTCTGCATTCTACGATTGTCAATTTCTAATTCACAATCTATTTGACACTATATTTTCTTTATGATACATTATACAAAAGAGTCTTTCTTCATCAACTAGCACAAGTAGATGGACTTAAAGTCCACGCTAGGAGGGTTATATTATGATGAACTGCAATATTCTTAATGAGTCCTGGGATATGGAGATTGATTCTTTCGCAACTGGCGCACGTTTAAGAGACATGCGTATACAGAAAGGGCAGATTTCTCAACAAATGCTTTCAGATATTATCTGTCTGCACTGTGTAGAAACCGCATCCAGAAATTCCATCAGCTATTGGGAGACCGGGAAAAAACTTCCTTCTCTCCAGCATTTGAAATTTTTGTCCCTTTTATATGGTTGCAGTATGGACGAGCTGGTCGTAAGTTACCACGAAGCTAAAAATGCTTCAAAGGAACAAGACCAGCTTGTTCCTTTCCTATACAGATATATTTCTATGCAAAACCAATGTATTTAAAATATGGATAAACTCATAAAGTTGTTTTTTCAGCCCCGCCTCTGGCTGTTCCTGATTTATCGCCATACTTTGTCTTGTATACAACACCACTATTCCATCTTCATTTATAACAATGCCTATCTCCTTATCTACTTTTTTTTCATTATGTTCGTATATAACACAATTTCTTTTACTACTTTGTACTTCCGGATGAATAAACTTCCAAATATATATTTGACCATCATTTCCTACACACATATTAAATCCCTGTCCATTCTTTACTCCAAAATATATATTTCCTTTACTGAAGCTTATGTTCTTATATCGAACATCTGCATCATCCAAAACTCTTTCCACCATATTCTTTTCTACAGACATTCCTTTATTTCCTTCTATTCTTGTGCAAGTTCCAATAGTCGCTGTCCAAATTCTGTATTGGCATCAACAATAACCGTTTTTCGATTAACTCCTCCCCCTTCACCTGTCCCTCGATTATATTGATAATATTTATCATCTGCGATCTTGATTTTAAGAATATTAATCCGTTCTCCATCAACTCCACCTGTTTCGATTAAATTCTTAATCTGTTCCGATCTGGCTGTACTCAACCAATCACAGTCTTTATCCCCTGCACAGGTCGAATACAGTACTATTTTGCACTCCGGATTTTCCTGCATATAGGTAATAACTGGTTTAACAGCTTCCTCTGCCTGTTTACGGTCTTTAAATTCTGCTGTATCAGCTTCATATTGTACCTGTGCCTCCTCAAGTATCACAGGTATATTTAATATCTGTTCAGATTTTGTCAACTCCTGTAATCCTGATTCTGTCTCTTTTACTTCCATCTGTGAAACTGGTTTTTCCTCATAATAATAATATTCATTACTTGGCAGTTCATCTTTAAAAGTAATCTCTTTTTTCAACCCAAGCTCCTGGAATAGTGCATTATAAAATTCTTCCATACGCGCCTTTTCCTCTGGTGAAAGTTCCGGCTGATTTTCTCCTCCACAAGCTCCACAGCAATACCAGATAACTTCATCAATTTTAGACATATCGAGCTTCATTTTTTCAGCAATAACAGTTATTGATTTCTCTACATCCAGTTTACATAACGGTGTCTCTGCCATGTTAATAATGCCCGAAGTCGACTTACCACTAGAATACAATACCAAAATATTATTTCTTCCATCTGACACATGAGCATTTAAATTTTGAACTGCGAGCCCTATAGCAGCTGCCATATCAATTTGAGTAGAGGATGGCTCATAAGACGAAATCATCTCTTCTATGCTGGATTGCATTTCTGATCTCAGCCTTTTTATCATTGTCTTTGTATATCCATTTGCCGAAAAATCTTTTATATGGATCGACTCCCCTATGCATTGCGGTTTTCCTTCTGCCGAAATGAAGCAGACATCTGATTCTGGCATAGCAGAAAGCTCCTGTATTTCTGTTAAATTTTCTTTTATTTTTGATTCTCCAGAAGCCATGCCAAGCACAAACGTGATATTTACAGCCTCTGCGTCCTCTTCTTTTCCACATCCCCCACATAAAACTACCATGAAAAGAACCATAACTGCCATTATATATTTCTTCATAAAATGTTCTCCTTTCAACCAGCCTGCTCCAGATTACTTTCATTCATCTTTGACTTCTGGATTTTCGCTGTAATTTTCTGCGGCACATTTTCCCACAATGCTTCATTTGACTCCATCATCTTTTCCGTAAACGAAGCCTCCCCTATATGTAGTGCCAGAATCTTCCTGCAATGCATTTTCAATCCGTTCCGGAGAGCCTCTATTTCCTGGATCGCTGCCTCCTTTTTTAAATTATCCCGCTCCGCCGGATCTGGACTGTTTTGAATTAATATAAGCTCACTGCAAAATGCTTCTTTTCGCGAAACACTTTTATCAAGTTTTCTTTTCGCCTGTTCACGCACCTTAATAGAATATGAATTTTTGTCATTAGAAAAAGCAAAAGATAGCACCCCTGTTGCTGCGGTCACACAGCTTGTTAAAATCGTGCTTCCCCATTGAGCAAGCGAATATTCTCCTTCATATGAAATTATATTGCCATCGATATCTACACTTGCAAAGGTTTCTGGCATAGTTCCAAACCGAATTAACACTGTACCGACTACCGCAATACTAAACATCAGTATGAATAAAAAACACATCGTATAATACATTGTTTTTGATGTAAATTGATCCTTATGCGAAATATATATTCCCAGCGCCATCATCGACACATCAGAAAGAATACTGCATCCCAATACTGTCATCCATAAAAGAACACCATTTGAGGTTATTATTGACTGAAAATAAGAAAAATTCACAATAGTATCAAAAATCAGCGCAACCACTGTTATTAATACCCCTACTGGAATTGCTGTACCAGAAATTGCAAACTGACTCTGCAAGCCTTCCAGTGGTTTAATCACTTTTTCCTGCTTTTCAATCTTCTCATTTTCTCTTAAGATTTTATCTTCAAGTATTTTTATTCGCGCCTGCTTTGTAGCCTTAAGCCGGATACACTGATTGTTATGCTCTGCTATTTCCCCTCTTAAATCTGCATAAAGTTTCTCAATTTGCCCATCTATAAGCTTATCGCATTCTTTTCCGCAACTGTGGTGATCTCCTGTCTCTATTAATGTTTTAAGTTCCTTTTCAGCATTTTCATATGCTTTTTCGATATTTTCATGAATATTCATATGGTATGCACTTGTAACATAGCTCTCAATATTGACAGATGGAGACTCTCTCTCTAACCCTCTGCCAGGTGTTGGAAGAACTGCCGGTTTGTAATTATCCGCTACTTCATTGATATAGTTTTCTTTTCTTCTATTCAAAATTCTCATAACTGGTCTCCTTTTTCAATAGCAGCTTAATAGCATTCCAAGTGATTTCATGACGTTTTAAAATCTGAGATGCATAATCTTCATAAGTAATCGCCGGAAGATTATGCGCTGATACCGGTTTTAATAACAATCCATGTGCATACCATGAAATATTTGCCAGCAACAGTTCTGCCGTCGCTGCTGCCTGGTCATTACTCTCATTAATCTCGTTGCAAATTGTATTAAATATTTCTGATAATTCTTCCAGCACCTCCATCTTTCGTGTCTCACACTTTACCTGTGACTCAACAACTTTTTCCTTTTCCCTCTCCCATCCTTTCGTTTCATATATTTTTCTTTTTTCTATATCACTTGTCAGTCTCAAGGATATTGCCGACATTTCGATTAACAATTTATCTGCCTTTTTCCATTCTTTTTCCAATACTCGCTCAGCCTTTTCCCGACGTTCCATACATGCTGCCATATATCTTTTCTCCTGTCCTGTTATATAAGGCGAACGGACAATTTGTGTTTCTGGCTCAATTTCTCCACTATGTATAATCTTTCCATGAACAAATCCTTTTACAAAAAGTCCTCCTCCCCATTTTCTAAGTCCCCTCATTGAAAAAACTTTTCTTCTACCTGTTCTGTTCATTTTACTTTCCTCCTCTCACGCAACGCGATCATATTCCTGTTTCCAGCCAGTTTTCATATATGCAACCTTGTCTGTCTGAGTGTTTTCACGAAGTATATATTCTATCTGAGCAGGTATATGGTCGAAGATCTTATTAATCTTACTGTTTCGAGATTTTCCAATCTGATAAATCTCTCTAATAGTCATGGTATATTCTCGGTCCCCCGTCATTCTGCCATTCTTTCTAAAGAATCCATAAACAGAACCTGAAAAACCTTTCGTATCAAATAACCAGATTTTTTCCTGTGTTCTCACAGGCTGATAATAAAATCTATGCTTTCCCTTAACTGATACACAAATCACATGGTCATTATTATTATGATTAAATCTAATTCTCTTCATTTTTCTTTCCTCCCTTAACTTCTATGTATACTATACCCTGTCCAGTTTTCAGACGCTATCCACTGACGATTCACATTCTATTCAGAACTACCATTCTCGAATAGCTCATTTACTAACTTTTCAATTTCCTTTTGAATCTCCTGTAGTGATTCTTCATCTAATTCACAGTTCTCATCAGCCAGACAGTCTTCTTCATCTACAGTTCCGGCTTGTTTTCTAATTCGGATTTTTATTTCTTCCAAAAATTTTTCATGATTTTTTCTCATTTTCCCATCACCGCCACAACTGCCTTCATTTTTTATGTTCTTGCTCAGCAATATTCTCTTCATACTCTTTTGTTATTTTCCGGTATACTTCATTTTCCTTAATGTTATATCTTTTTGTAAAAATCGGTCTTTGACCACGGCGAAGCAGGATCTCCTGTGCCAACGGCATGTATAGAATTTCCTCTAATAAACAGTTAGCTCTTAAAGAAATATCTTTTGCTGTATTTAAATCCATTGATCCTAAATATACAATTGTGTCACAATTATTAATAATAGTAGTTGCCTTATCAGACCCGTAAAGAGAAACCAATTGCGACTCTGATTGAATCAACAGGGTAGCTGACAGTCCCTTTTCACGGAATATGGAAATATAATTATCAAACATATGTACCGGGCATCCTGTCGCAAAATCATCAGCTGCCACATCAACATGAACAGGAAGTTCCCCATTAGGCTGTTCTTCTGCAAACTCAAAAAGTTCTTTAAACATATTTCCATAAAAAATACTTATAAAATTATTAAGTTCCGAATTTACAGGACTTGAAGTAACAAATAGTATCGTTCTACGTGTGGCAAGCTCGTCAAAATCTACCATTTCTGCCATCTCAAATATTTGTCTAAGTTCAGGCGTAAAAATAGCATTTAACATTGTGTTAAGAGTAGAGAAGATACACGCAGCTGTCTTTATAGGCAGTTGGCAAAAGCTTCTATAGCAGGTTACTGCAAAACAAGATGGATCTGTCCTGTCAAGTTCCTCAAAATACCTGTCATAACTTGTTGTTATTACACTCCCTCGATCTTCAAATTTGAGATTATCATGAAAAGTAAGGACGTCTCCTAATGTTGCATTTTCCTTTTTCATCATTACATACGCAATCTCTGCTGATAAGAGACTTACTGCTCCCTCATCCCAATACGGATCTGCCGTACTTCTTTCTTTCTTGGGATCTGCCAGCACAATACTTCTTGCCAGGAATGTAATATCTGCATAACTGGAAATACTTCTCAAAGGATCAAAGCCTACATTTCCCATGGAAGGATGCACAAAATTTAAGTCCCATACTTTGTATCCTCTTTTTTGCATAACAGGAAAATATTTTTTTACAATTCGACGTTTTGTCACTGTAACTATCAAACTTCTGCAATATGTTTCTAATAATTTTGCTTCAATAACCGAAACCGTCTTTCCTGATCCTGATGTTCCTATTACCAGATTATTATTATTCAATCCTGTAACAGTAGAATCCGCACTGTAAATACAATCTTCTCCATCACCAAGAATCACTCTTTCCGTATTAATCATCTGCATTCCTCCATCACTTCTCCGAAACTTTTAATTCCATCTGCCAGACCAAATTCAACTGCCTCCTGTGCTGTAAAATAATGATCAAATGCTGTTGCCTGATCCACTTCCTGTACCGTCTTCCCCGTATGTAAAGCAAGAATCCGATTCAGCCAATCTTTAGTTTTACAAAGCTTTTCTGAAATAGACCTCATCGAGTCAACATTTCCTCCTACTTTCCCAGTTAGCAATGGTTGGTGGAGCATTAGCTTACTGTTAGGAAGCATATACCGCCGTTTTGCACAGGAAAAAAGGACTGCTCCCATACTGTATGCTGTACCGACACAATACATATAAATTGGTGCCTGTGAGCTTACAATAACATCATGAATAAGCATTCCACTATCAACATCACCGCCTGGACTATTGATAAAAACAGTTATAGGTTTATGCTTATCTTCGTCATTTAAATACATAACCTGCTTCACAAAATCCAGTGCAATTTCTTCATTTATCTCTCCTGTGATGAATAACCTGCGTTTACTCATATGTTGTGATTCAATAGGAACCTGTGTGATTCCGCTACTTCCTTTTATCAATACTGCTGTTTTCATCTTTTTTCCTTTCATTCCGTCTTGTCTTTGTTACAAATAAAAAATATCATACTCACAAATTATTTGTGCCAACCGTCTGTTTCCTATCAACTTTTTTCCATATTGGCAACTTTCATCTCCTTTTTGACAGATTGGTATTTTTCAATCCGTCGTATCCGCTTATATATCGGTGGATGAGAATCATAAATAATTTCTGTTAACGTTTTGGGCTTATTTTCTTCATTTACAACAAATCTGGAAAGAAAATACTTTAGCTGCAAAGCATACCCCAATTTGCAGCTATACCTGTCAGCGCGAAATTCAAACCTCCTGCTTACAGCCCCCATCACAATCTGATAAAGAAACAGAATTATACGCTGAGCTGTCATAAATATTGCCTTTACTAGATTTTTCGACCCATGGAAAAAAAATATGCTGAAAAAACCTCTGCATACACCGATTGCACATAGTAATGCAAACAAAATCCACATAAACGATGCCGCGATAAAAGATCCAATTGACAACATAATCATTGCAAGTGTCACATTCGCAACTACAAGACGATTCACAACTGCATCCATACCTAAAATATGTGACACTTCGTGCCCCAGAACAGCACACAATATCGTGTCATCACAATTGTTCAAGGTTCCTCTGGTAACTGCTACATTGTTGATCCCATATGCAAAAGCATTCATGTTATCCGACGATATGATATGAATTTTCAACTTTGAAATATTTTTCCCTGATACCCGCTTCACATCATCTATCAGGCAGCTATGGACACGTATTAATTTTTGTTTTTCATAATCATTCATGTACTTCATAGGGATAGCTCCATCTTTTAGAAGTGCAAAATATTCTCCTAACAATCCATATAGCATAATCCCCGTTACAATCAACAGCGAAATCTTAATGCCAAGGATATAATACATCACCAGAAAATCCATCAATAAAATCCCTGTAATTTTCATGCTTCCAATTATTCTCATGATTCTTCCTCAAATTGAAAAAATAGACGTGTTCCCCATGAATTCCACAATTCCGCTTCCCTGTGAAAAGCTCATAATCATTTCTTTCCGATAACGTGGTTCCCTCACTGGTGTCAGCTCCGTATATGCCTCTGTTTTGTTTTTTCCCAGGAATATATCCCATGGTTTATTTGAGCCCCATCTACGGTCATATGTTGTTGTCTTCTGATATTTTGCTATATCAATTTCTCCACACGCCTTCTCTATGTATTCAGCTGAACTCGCAATCAAATGTTGACTGTATATATGCACGGAGAAGCGATTCAGGATGGTCGAGAGCAATACCGCATCACCAATAGCGAAGATATCATTTGAAAAAAGATGCATCTGTACCTTAGGCGTAAGCGATTTTACCAGACTTAGCACACCTTTTCTTTCTCCATACCCTTTGTCAAAAATAACTACTGTAATATTGGTTTTGTTCATTTCCTCTAACCCAAATTGAATCATATACATGACAAGCCTCTTTGCATTCTCGTCTTCCCCCAGCTCGCCTGTTTTGAAAACAACTGCCTGTCCGGGAGTCATATCAAGCCTTTGAGCCCGACTGTCCGCATATGGCATAAGAAGGTAAAATAGATCCTCAAGATCTGCTCCCGCCCCTGCACATTCACTATACTTTCTCAGCAACATATCCCGCTGTCTGTCACTGATAATTTCTTCCTCTAATAATTGCTGTAATTTTTCTTCTACCGCAATTGTTGTACAATATCCTCCCAGACTTTCCATCGTCAACTCAAAATCATGATCGTCTCTGTCTAAAGCTTCCACGTATTGGATAAATTTTAAATAAGATATGACTTTTCCTTTCCGGCATTCATCATATCCAAGTATTGTCAAAAGCTGACGTATCCTACTGATTCCTTTTGCGGTCGTAATATGAAAAGGATTATATAAGCAATACTCCCCTGACATGCCATTTACAATCTGATATCCGAATCTGGAAACTGTTTCCAGACTAAATATAGTTTCCGTATCATCAATAATAATCAACGCATTTCCTCTTTTATGGCTCCCGCTAATCACATCATCAATGACTTTCTTTTGAACCAAGGAATCATTTCCTGAAACAAGTAACTGCATTTCCGGCGGTTGTTGCACATATCGGGCAATTTGATTAATAAACATAAGATAATCCATATACGACTCTCCTAAACAATAATTTTTACTCGTTCTGGTCTTGCAGATCGATATTTCACATAACACTCTCCCACATCCAGATTTGCAAAATCCTGATCCTCGACCACACATCTTTCATCCACTGATACGGTTGGTCTGTCATACCTTGAATATGGCATTATTACTGTCTGCACTCTTTCTTTTCCATATAATTTCTGCATTACCTCAATTGTATGTCCATCTCCTGGATGGAACGTTACTGTGATCGGATATCCAGCCAATGACGCTTCTACGCGTTCTCTTCCATGTCTTTCCGGAGCAAGCGCGTATAGGGAATCTATCGACTGTGTAGAAACTATTAATTGAAGTTGAAACTGTCTTCCTAATGTAGCTGCTTCCATTAGTCCAAAATCATACCCCACCTTATCAATTTCATCCAAAACCATCAGCATTTTAATATCTGTTTTTGCAGACAACGACATCATGGAATCAATTATCTTCCTCAAAAATATCTTTTCAAAAATTTTTAATGATTCTCTTGCTTCATAATCATGTAAAAAAAACAGCCTTGCTCCATTCCCATAACTTCCATGCAAATAATCATGAATGGTGTCATCTCCGTCAGCTAATACAAAAGTCCCACCAAATTTTGACTTTACTTCCTGTAAAAAAAACGCTATATCACTTCCTTTTTTATTTAATTTATAATTTTCGTTCATTGATTCCTCATATTCAAAATTATCCCTTAGGAAGCTCCTATTAGGCTTATATTTCCATAAAAATTGAAGAATTTCCCCCCAGCTCATTTCATCTAATGCCTGAATAATTTCTTTATTAGAAGGATTATTTCCATACATATACAAAATCACCTTCAAGAACCTCTTAAATGTCTCTTTTGCACTATCAGCCCATGCAATATTTCTGCGATCGCTCAAAATGTCCTCAAAGAGTCCCTGCATCATATTTTCTATTTTTTCTTCCCACTCTGATCTGGGATAAGAACGTATTTCTTTCACCATATTCCACTTAAAAAGATTCTCCTGTGGACAAATATTTCCGTTAAACGTAATTATTTTATCTTCTTGGCGCAAAAACTCCTTTGTAAAATCATCTGGTTTAATCTGAAAAAACACAACAAAAGTATTTGGATCGTTCTGTAATATTCCTCTGACATACTCTTTGGTAAAAACTGTTTTTCCATACCCACTGGTTCCTGTTACTAACACATTAAATGACTCGACAGGTATTCTCGCCTCTTTCCCACTTTTTACTTTTCTGGCTCTTACATACAAATTTGTCTCCGACCATTTTGACTCATTGCCCATCTCATACATTTTTTCATAAAACATTTTGTGATTCCTCCTTACTCATCATCAACGGACATTTCCATACTTTCACCCGCTCCGTCATCCTCTATTGACAATTCTGATGTTTCACAACTGTATTCATCTATTTCTGCTTCACTTACAGTTCCATATTCCCAGGATACTGTACTCTCGTTTTGCCCTACCGTCGGTTCATACGAGGGTTCGGTTGGTATACTAATCTCTGCATGTTTCTCATACATATCCGTAATATTTAATAACTCTGCATCCGTTTTCTCCATTAAACCCGTATATTCTTCAGCAGTCATTGAATCTCTCAACGCGTCATCTGGATTGGAAACAAAGTTAAATATATCAACATCCTGCTCCTCAAGCTCTGCATTCATTCCATCCTGTTCTGCATTTGTAAGGTTTGAAAACGAAAAATGGATCTCCTGTCTTTGTCCATCATCATAAGTAACCACATCATTTACGAGAAATGCATCCGGACGGTTTCCTGGCTGGTTGGAAGCATATGCTACTTTTTCTGTTTCAACAGTTCCTCCATGATTGAGAACCATTCTTTCTCCCTGTTCCATGCTATAATATGATCCATGATTGAGGTCTGCAGCCTGCGGTACGATATTATAGCTTTTGTTACATCCCGAAAGTGATGATGCCTGAATGTGTCCTCTTTCATCTGTCTTTAAATATGCATTCGTTCTCGACGGCATATTCTCATGATTTCCTTTTACTTTTTCACTTGTTCCTAAATATGTAATGGAACCTGTCTTTGGTTCAACGATATATTTTCCCGCCATCTAATTCTCCCCTTATATTTTTGTTTTCAGTTAATTTTCAACTATCTTGGCTTTATTATCGTATACCCTTCTTATTTCGTATATAAACGCACTGTTTGCATATTGCTTCTAACTGTGCTTTATAATTGATTTCATTATTTTTTTGCACACAAAAAAAGATTACCCATAATTGGATAATCTCTTTAAGTATTTATGATATTTTTCATTAGGTAAAATAAAACCACTCGGTATGAAGTTGACTACAAACTGATGCCGCGCCCACACTTGTGTCAATTCCTCATAGGTAAGGTAAAACGGTTCATTAATTTGAACACATTACTATATTAACTACAGGTTCTATTTGTGTCAATTCCTCATAGGTAAGGTAAAACACAAACTTAAATATTTTGGAGAAACAACAGCAAAAGAAAACGTGTCAATTCCTCATAGGTAAGGTAAAACAAATTCAATTATGAACGTTAGAAATATAGCATAAGTCCAGTGTCAATTCCTCATAGGTAAGGTAAAACAGCTGATTTTATCAGCTTCTTTTATTAGCATACGCTTAAATTCTCCATAAATCAAGCCATTTTCCTCAAAAAAGTCCGTCGACCTCCAGATTGTTCAAAATGCTGCAAACCCGCTAAAAACCTGGCTTCCATTGCACTTTTTTATTCTTCTACATTATTAGTTCATAGATCGACGGATTTTTTCTGCGGTTTTTGTATATTTTCAGCGGATTTTAAAGGCTTTTCTCTAAAAAATACACCTCAAAGCCGCATAAATACTGGCTTTGAGATCGACGGACTTTTTTCTGTTATTCCTTCTCTTTTTCGTCTATCATCTCTATTTCCATCTTTTTACTGTGCCACAAACTGCACCAGCCTCATATCCTCATCATACCCAACCGTATATTTGATATCGCCATTCGCATGCTTCACAATATAAATCACCGCCGCATACTTGTTTCCATCTTTCTCCTGACCAACAAAAGCCGTGTTCCCGAAGGAATCAAAATCTCCTTTCTCTGCGAGAAGCTCCAGATAGCTCTGGTAGGAATCCTCTGTAACACTGCTTTGCAACTCATCCTCGAAGCGTGCTTTCCATCCCTCAAAATCTTCCGATTCCGCCAGACTGATATCTGCTTCCGCCTGAGACTTCACCTCATCCTGCGTGAAGCAATCCGGAAGCTCACTGCTCATACCGCCACAGCCAGCTGCGAAAGCTACCAAAATTGCTGCCAGAATCATCCATTTCCATCCATTTATTAGTTTCTTCATCATTTCTCACCTTTCCTTCTTCTATTATCTACATTCTTTCCGTATATAACGGATCAGTAACACCAGTACCGTCACCGCCTCCACCGCCAACAGCCCTTCCACAATCATTACATTCGGGATCACCAGCTGGAAATCCACCAGCCCATGGCAGACCACCGCCAGAAGCCACCAGCAGAATTTTTTCCCTGTGGTTCCCTTCAAAATCAGGAAGGTGAACCCCAGATGAAGGATCATGGCAAAGATTCGCTCCATTCCACCAAGAAGAAGCATGCTCCCGGCAGCCGCAGAACCGGACGCCATAAGACCTGTCACCGCGACCCAGACGGCTTCCACACCGCCGTGTCCCAACCCAAGCGCCAGACTGTCCCGCCAGTCCAGACGCTCTTTCTTTCTCTTCACCAAGCCGAACGCCAGCCAGCGCCCTGTCTCCTCAAAAAGTCCTGCTGTCAGCCCCAGAATTGCATAATAGAGCACCCGGTTGGTATAAGGAAGAAGCATCCACCAGTCCCAGTTTTTTTCAACAAACTGCAACAGTGGAATCCGGAGCACAAGCTGTGAAACGGTAAAGGATAAGACTCCTGCAAGGAAGATCCAGATGCTTCCATCCCTTTTCCACAGATAAAAGCCTCCTGCCGCCACCGGCACACCAAGCATCAGCCCAAGACCGATGACAGTTCCAACTATATTTCCCATCACAGATTCTCCTCCCTTCCTGCCGGCTGACTCATGGGAATCATGAGCCGGACCGCATATTCCTCCGGATTTGTTT